>CAJPPL010000009.1:0-79340 GCA_905372585.1 Streptococcus oralis | reverse complement strand
AAAATGTCTGAAAAACAAATGAAAATTTTAGGTTGGGTAGCGACCTTTATGTCTGTTATGATGTATGTGTCTTACTTCCCACAAATCATGAACAATCTGGCTGGTCAAAAAGGAAATTTCATCCAGCCCTTGGTTGCCGCCATCAACTGTAGTCTCTGGGTTTACTACGGTCTTTTCAAAAAAGAAAGAGATATCCCCCTTGCAGCAGCTAATGCACCAGGTATTATTTTTGGTCTGGTAACGGCTATCACAGCTTTGGTTTAAAAAGAAGACTGGTTTCAGTCTTTTTTTCGTATATATAAAAGTAAGTTTAGTGCTATCATTATCCAGAGAGTTCAAAACTTTTTGCCTCCTTTTTAGTATAATAGAAGTAATAAATCAATCGAGGTAAAGTGATGACAGAAATACTACAATTTCCAGAAGGCTTTCTCTGGGGTGGTGCTACGGCAGCTAATCAATGTGAGGGTGCTTATAATCAGGACGATCGTGGTCTTGCTAATGTGGATGTGGTGCCGATTGGTCCAGACCGTGAAGCCATTATCACAGGTCAGAAAAAGATGTTTTCTTTTGAGGAGGGCTATTTTTACCCAGCAAAAGAAGCTATTGATATGTACCATCATTACAAGGAAGATATTGCGCTTTTTGCAGAAATGGGATTTAAAACCTATCGACTTTCCATTGCTTGGACTCGGATTTTTCCTCAAGGTGACGAAGCAGAGCCAAATGAAGCTGGTCTAGCTTTTTATGAGGATTTATTTAAGGAATGTCACAAGTATGGAATTGAACCACTAGTGACCATCACGCATTTCGATTGCCCCATGCACTTAATTAGGGAGTACGGTGGTTGGCGCAATCGTCGTATGTTGGACTTTTACGCAAATCTCTGTCGCACCCTCTTTACCCGTTACAAGGGCTTGGTCAAGTACTGGCTCACCTTCAACGAAATCAATATGATTCTGCATGCCCCCTTTTTAGGAGCTGGGATCTGTTTTGAAGAGGGGGAAAATCAAGAGCAAGTCAAATACCAAGCAGCTCACCATGAGCTGGTAGCCTCGGCTATGGCGACTAAAATTGCCCACGAAATTGATCCAGAAAACAAGGTGGGATGTATGTTGGCAGCAGGGCAATATTATCCTAACACAGCCCATCCGAGAGACTACTGGGCAGCCATGGAAGAAGACCGTAAGAGTTACTTTTTCATTGATGTTCAAGCGCGTGGGGAATACCCAAACTATGCCAAGAAGCAGTGGGAGCGTGAGGAGATAGAAATTGAAATGACGACAGAAGATTTAGACTTGTTGAAGAATCACACTGTTGACTTTGTTTCCTTCTCTTACTATGCGAGCCGAGTGGCTTCAGGCGATCCAGAAGTGAGGGATCTGACAGCTGGAAATGTCTTTGCCTCTATCAAAAATCCCTATCTGGAATCCTCAGAATGGGGTTGGCAGATTGACTCACTGGGGCTTCGTATCACCCTCAATGCCATATGGGATCGTTATCAAAAGCCTATGTTCATCGTAGAAAATGGACTTGGTGCTATGGACACGCCAGATGAAAATGGCTATGTAGCGGATGACTATCGGATTGCATATCTAGAAGCCCACATCAAGGCTATGCGAGATGCTATTTACCAAGATGGCGTTGAATTGCTTGGTTATACGACTTGGGGTTGTATAGACCTGGTTTCTGCTGGAACAGGCGAGATGAACAAGTGTTATGGTTTTATCTATGTGGATCGTGATAATGCAGGTCAAGGAAGTCTCAAACGGAGCAAGAAGAAATCCTTCTACTGGTACAAGGATGTCATTGCCAGCAATGGTGCAAGTATTAAGTAGAGCATATTTGTTCACTATTTTTATAAAATCTTCTCCCTACTTTATAAGATGTGAAAAAGAGTTCAATTAGACCTGGCTTTTTGCTATAATGAGGTGAGAAAAACAGATAGGAGAATAAGATGTCAGAACCATTATTTTTACAATCAGTTATGCAAGAAAAAATCTGGGGTGGTACCAAGCTACGTGATGAGTTTGGCTACGACATCCCAAGTGAAAAAATAGGAGAATACTGGGCTATTTCAGCCCACCCAAATGGTGTTTCAAAGGTCGCTAATGGGCTCTACGAGGGAACAGACCTAGCTACATTGTATGCAGAACACCGTGAATTGTTTGGTAACCGTCCAGAACCTGTGTTTCCACTCTTGACCAAGATTCTGGATGCCAACGATTGGCTCAGTGTCCAAGTTCACCCAGACGATGCTTATGGACTAGAGCACGAAGGCGAGCTCGGGAAAACAGAGTGCTGGTACATCATCGCTGCGGATGAAGGTTCAGAGATTATCTATGGTCACAATGCCAAATCAAAAGAAGAACTCCGCCAGCAAATTGAAGACAAGAACTGGGATGCCTTACTGACAAAAGTGCCAGTTAAGGCTGGTGATTTCTTCTATGTACCAAGCGGTACCATGCACGCTATCGGTGCAGGTATCTTGATTCTTGAAACCCAGCAGTCTAGTGACACTACCTATCGTGTCTATGACTTTGACCGCAAGGATGACAAGGGCAACTTGCGTGAACTTCACCTTGAAAAATCCATCGATGTCTTGAACATTGGAGAGCCGGCCAATAGCCGTCCTGTGACTGTCAAAGCTGATGATCTACGTTCAACTCTTCTTGTGTCTAATGACTTCTTCGCAGTTTACAAGTGGGAAATTACTGGAAAAGTTGACTTCGAAAAGACAGCTGATTATAGCTTGTTTAGTGTCTTGGCTGGTCAGGGTCAACTGACTGTTGATGGGAAAAACTATCCAATCCAAAAAGGCAGCCACTTTATCCTACCAAGTGATGTTGAAGCTTGGACCTTGGAAGGGCAAGGTTTGGAATTGATTGTCAGTCATCCATAAAAAAAGAAAGGGCCTGAGTTCATTACTCAAGTCCTTTTTGATTACATAAATTGGGCGATAAAGACCACAATGATGATGATAGGAATGATAAAACGAAGAAGGAAGAGCCAAACTTGGAAAAGTCCTTGTTTCCATGCTCTTTCATCAAGATGGAGTTCCTCCATAGCAAGAGCCTTTTTAAAGATGTAGCCTGTAAAAAGTGACAGGCAGAGAGCTCCAAATGGCATGAGGAGATTGGAAACCAAGAAATCCATGGCATCAAAGAAAGTCTTGCCAAAGATGTGAACATCCGCCATAACTCCATAGGATAGGGCTGAAGGAATGCCAAAGACGAAGGTCAAGATTCCTAAAATAGCACTCCATTTAGCACGCTTGCTGTTGTCCTGATTGGTGATATTGCCCACATTGATTTCCAGCATAACGACAGAAGAAGTAACCGTCGCAAAGAGGAAGAGCAAGAGGAAGAGGATGTAGAAAATAGTTCCAAAAGGCATCTTGTCAAAGAGTTGAGGCAAGACGATAAAGAGCAGGCTTGGTCCCCCTTCAGACTGGATATTGAAGGCTGACATGGCTGGGAAAATGGCTAGTCCTGCCATGATGGATACCGAGATGTTCATGGCTACGATGGAAATCCCTGACTGGACCAGATTGGTTTTCTTGTCCAAGTA
This sequence comes from Streptococcus oralis, assembly GCA_905372585.1. Lineage (GTDB taxonomy): Bacteria > Bacillota > Bacilli > Lactobacillales > Streptococcaceae > Streptococcus > Streptococcus oralis_CJ. The sequence goes on along the minus strand of CAJPPL010000009.1, from coordinate 75,773 downwards.
GGAAGCATAGGTCAGCATGGCTGTCACTCCTAGTGAGAGGGCAAAGAAAGATTGTCCCAAGGCATAGAGGAGACCTGCACTTGTCAGCTTAGAGAAGTCTGGTTTGAGGAAGTAGAGAACGCCTTCCATGGCATTTGGCAAGCTGAGAGAGCGCCCAATGATCACGACAAAGATGATAAAGAGCAGGGGCATCATGACTTTCGAAGCTCTTTCAATCCCTTTTTGAACCCCACGTGATACAATAAAGATATTCAATAAGATAAAGGCTGCTTGAGCTCCTAGGGCAATGGCTGGATTTGAAATGATTGAAGTAAATAACTGAGCATAATCACCCGTACCGCCAAGCTGGAACAATTTCCCAAACTCAATACCCAGATAAACTAGAATCCATCCACCGATAACACTGTAAAAGGAGAGTAGGATAAAGAGGGCAAAGGCACCAATCCAACCGATAAAGTTGTACTTGCTATTGTTACCAAGTTTTCCAAAGGTTTTGATAGCGGAAACGCCAGCACTACGGCCAAGGGCAAATTCAGCAAGCAGGAGTGGGAAACCGATTAAAATAGTGGAAATGAGAAAGACCAGTAAAAAGCCTCCACCGCCATTAGCAGCAGTCATGTAGGGGAACTTCCAAACGGCTCCAAGTCCGATAGCTGAACCAGCAGATGCTAGGATAAAGCCTAGTTTCGAGCCCCATTGCGATTTTTCTGACATAGTTGAAACTCCAATCTCGTTTTTTAAAATAAGAAAAGGCTACTTGAGTTGTCAAATAGCCTTCTCTCAATGGCTCTCTATGAACCTTCTGTTTGATTGATAGACTTGACTATCCTATCATGTTTTCAAAGGTCTGTCAAGAAAACCATTTTCAAGTTTTCACACCTTTCTCAAAAAGTTAAAAATTTTTCGCAAAAACTCTTGACTCTGACCTAAGGGGAGGGGTTATACTATTTCTTGTAAGGAGGAAATCATGTACCATATAAAAGAAGCTGCGCAGCTTTCAGGTGTCTCTGTCAAGACCCTGCACCACTACGATAAGATAGGACTCTTGGTTCCCTTAAAGTCGGAAAACGGCTATCGAACCTATAGTCAAGAGGATTTGGAACGCCTTCAGGTCATTCTGTATTATAAATATCTAGGCTTTTCTTTAGAAAAAATAGCAGAGCTGTTAAAGGAAGAAAGGACAGATTTATTGCCTCATTTGACTAGGCAATTGGACTATCTAACTCGAGAAAGGCAACATCTGGATACCTTGATTTCCACCTTGCAAAAAACCATTCAAGAACAAAAAGGAGAAAGAAAAATGACGATTGAGGAAAAATTCACTGGATTTAGCTATCAAGACAATCAAAAATACCACCAAGAAGCGGTAGAGAAGTATGGTCAAGAAGTCATGGGCCAAGCGCTTGAACGCCAAAGTGGTAGAGAAGATGAGGCTACAGCCGCCTTCAACCAAGTTTTTCAAGCCTTGGCACAAAACCTTCAAGCTGGTCTGCCTGCAACAGCGGCTGAAAACCAAGAGCAAGCAGCCAAACTCTTGCAAGCTATTCGTACTTATGGATTTGACTGCTCTATTGAAGTCTTCGGTCATATCGGTAAAGGCTACGTCTACAACTCAGAGTTTAAGGAAAACATTGACAAGTTTGGACCTGGTACAGCTCAATACACATCAGATGTTATTGCTGCTTACGTTCAGACAAATGCAGAATAAATAGGCTAGGAATTTCCTAGCCTATTTTTTACTTCAAGTCATAAAGCCAGTCGTCACCGTCTTTGTAGTAAAAGAATTCACTGAGATCTTCTTCTAGAAACACACGAAGCATATCAGACATATCATCGGTTGCAAGTTTTAGATGAGAAAGATTTTCAAAGTTCTCCCACCAAACTTTCCCTTCGTCTGAAGACTGGAGTTCACCAGTAAAGTGTTCTGTTTTGTAAAAGAGGACTACATAACGATAATCCTTGTCATCGTACCAGTTTTTAATACCACAGAGTTGGGGTTTGGAAATGGTTAGACCAGTTTCTTCTTTCACTTCACGAATGACAGCATCGACAAAGGATTCGCCACGCTCAACATGACCACCAGGAAAAGTAATGCCAGGCCAGTCAGGATTAATTCGGTCTTGAACCAGCACCTTGTCTCCGTTTCGAATCATACACATGTTGACAAATTCGACTAATTCTCGTCTGTTCATATTGTTTTTCCTATTTTGTTAGTAACTTTTCCACGACGTTTAACTTTCGCATGGTCAGAACCACGCCAAACAATTTTTCAAGATAGTTGGTATTGAGCTTTTTTTGTTTTGCAGTTCTAGGAAGATAGAGGTAGAGACAGTAATCGCCTACACAGATTTCTTCCTCGCCGTAGTCAGTTTTCAATTTTTCTAGTGGCAGACTTTGGATAAGTCCTTGATAAAGAATTACATGCACACGATCATGAAGATAGTCTTCTTTAAATGGATTCTCATGAACAATCTTTTCAAAATCGTTCTTATTCTTGATAACCATTTTTAAGTCGGCCCCAATTTTTTCCTTTATCAAAGTATGAACGCGTTCTCGTATTTCTTCTAAATCTGAGTCACTCTCAAGAATGATATTCCCACTTTGAATATAGGTTCGAACGTGTTGAAAATCAGCTTCTGTCAAAATATCTACCAAATATGACATTTTCGGGATAGCATTTTTTCCATTAGGAGTAACGCCTCTTAGTAAAATAATATGTTCCAAAGGACTTCCTTTCTTATTTGGTATTTATTGGATTGGAGCCTGCCACCCAGCCGGTGCAGAGGGCAGAAGTGATGTTAAAGCCACCCGTGTGGGCATTGATATCCAGTACCTCGCCTGCAAAGTGGAGGCCGGGAACGAGCTTACTTTCCAGAGTTTTGGGATTGATTTCCTTGAGACTGATACCGCCTTTGGTGACAAAGGACTTGGCAAGAGACATTTTTCCAGTTACAGGGATTTTGAGAGCCTTGATGGACTGGAGAAGTTGTTCGCGTTCCTTTTCAGTCAGTTGTTTGACTTTTTCAGGATAGCCTTGCACCAAAAATTCTGCCAAGCGTTCTGGCAATAAGGTTCTTAAAGCATTTTTCAAGGATTTTTCCCGATTTTCTTCTAGAAATGCCACCAAGTCGCTCTCAGAAAGTTGAGGCAAAACATCCAGTGAAAGAACTTCCCCACCCTTGACAAAACTAGACATACGCAGAGCAGCAGGACCGGATAGACCAAAGTGGGTAAAGAGCAGATCGTGGGTGATGACATGCTTGCCATAGCTTAAGGTCACATCGTCTAGTGAAATCCCCTGAAGCGCTTTGTGTGGAAAATCAGTCAACAAAGGACTCTCAGCAACTTCAAGTTCAGTAATAGTATGCTTAAAATGGCGGGCAATCTCGTGACCGAAACCAGTCGAGCCAGTAGAAGGATAGGATTTTCCACCAGTTGTGACAATGAGTTTATCACAAGTGAAGCTTTGGTCTGCGGACTTGAGGACAAACTGGTCGTCTATCTTTTTAACCGAAACAATCTCCGTTTGAGTAGCAACTTGACCACCGAGTTCAGTGATTTTCTTTTCTAGCGTCTCGATAATGGTCCGAGACTTGTCACTAGCAGGAAAGACGCGTCCGTGATCCTCAACCTTAAGTTTAACACCATTTTCCGTAAAAAAGTTGATAATATCATGGTTATCGAACTGAGAGAAGACACTGTATAGAAAGCGCCCGTTACCAGGAATTCCAGCCATTAGGTCATCTAAAGTTCCATTGTTGGTTACATTACAACGACCACCGCCTGTTCCAGCTAATTTTTTGCCAAGTTTTCGATTTTTTTCGATGAGAAGAGTTTTCTGACCATAAAAGCTACTGGAAATTGTAGCCATCATGCCAGCAGGTCCACCACCGATGACAATAGTATCAAAATGTTTCATAGCTCTATTGTACCACAAAAAACAAGAGATGCTTGGCATCTCTTGTTGCTCATAATCTTAGTTAATTTCATATCCCATCAACAAACCGCCATCTTCTGCATAGAAACTGCAGAGACCAGACGTTGGGATGATTTTGATATTGGCTTGTGGGAAGGTTTCCAGCAAGCGTTCCGACAATTGCTGACAGAATTTTTCATTACTGCGATGAGCCATGACAATTCGACCACCAGCATAGCCAGCTTTGATGAGTTCTTCATAGGCTGCTTGAAGGGATTTTTTTGGTCCACGCGCTTTCTGGAGTAGTTCTAGGGTTCCAGTTTCACTTGCTTCCCCAACCATACGGATATTGAGAAGGCCAACAACTGCACCGATAAGCTTACTCAAACGGCCATTTTTGACCAAGTTATCGACCTTAGCAAGGACAAAGAGCAACTTCGTTTTTTCTTGGTAGGCTATAATAGCTTCAACAATTTCTTCAAAAGAAAGTCCTTGATCAATCAAGTCATTGATTTTTTCTACAATTAGGTCAACTTCCCCACCAGCAGATAAACTATCAATCACATGAATCTGAGTGTCAGGGTGTTCTTCAAGGTAAATATTTCTAGCGAGCTGAGCACTATTATGGCTACCTGAAAGAGTACCAGTAATGGTAACGACAAAGATATGCTTAGCACCTTCAAATGCTCGCAAGTAATCATCAGGGCTAGGACAAGCTGATTTTGAAGCCTCAGAAGTCGCATACATGGTTTCCATCATGTGGTCAATGTCAAGATTGGCATCATCGATAAAGACCTGATCAGCTACTTGAATGGTTAAAGGAACACTAACAAATTCCGTATCAATAGCAGGAGTTGCCAGTTGACGATAATCACAACCAGAGTCAGCTACAATCTTCCAAGTCATAGAAATTCTCCATCTTTGTCACTTATACATTGACAAAGGTTCTGTCTTTTTTTACAATTATATCATGAAAGCCCTTGAAACAAAAGTACCACTTCTCTGTTGTCACAAGTAGAAAGAAATTGTTATGTCTGAACGTAAAATATCTGAAAAATCTCTTGAAAATCTCAGAAAATCAAATCAAGAATCCAATTTTTTAACCAGAGAAGCAATCGAGACGGCTCTTTTGCAACTTCTAGAGAAAAAGGACTTGGCAAAGATCAGTATTTCAGAATTAGTCAAGCGGGCGGGCGTCTCTCGTGCCGCCTTCTATCGTAACTATGACTCCAAAGAAGAGATTTTGGAAAGCGTCTTTAAACGCAGTGTCCATAACATTATGGAACAGTTGAGCCGCTACGATGTCAAAACAGACCTTTATCTAGTCTGGGTTCACCTTTTTAGAGCAGCCAAGAAAGAAGCCAAGGTTATCCAACTTGCTCTGGACTATCATTTGGAAAAGATTTTTGTCCAAGCCATGCAGGAATTTCTAGAAAAATACCACGGGAAATCAAAAGGTGTCAGTAGCTACCTTCATTCCTTTTGGAGCTCTGCCATCGTATCGGTTCTGCTCAAATGGATCAAGGATGGCATGAAGGTTCCAGCTGAAAAGATTGCAGATTTACGCTTGCCATTTTTCAAAAAATAGAGGATAAGGAGAAGACTTATGACAGAAAAAAGACTGGCTTGGGATGAGTACTTTGCAGCCCAGGCTTTACTGATTGCTAATCGTTCGACCTGTAAACGTGCCAAAGTGGGAGCTGTCCTCGTTAAGGACAATAAAGTCATTTCAACTGGCTATAATGGTTCTGTATCAGGAACGGAGCACTGTATTGACCACGAATGTCTGGTCATTGAAGGTCACTGTGTCCGAACCCTTCACGCCGAGGTCAATGCCATTTTACAAGGAGCCGAACGAGGTGTTCCCAGAGGATTTACAGCCTATGTGACCCATTTCCCGTGTCTGAACTGCACCAAACAACTGCTTCAAGTTGGTTGTAAGCGCGTGGTTTATATCAACCAGTACCGAATGGATGACTATGCCCAGTACCTTTATCACGAAAAAGGCACCGAGTTGACCCATTTACCATTAGAGACTGTTCAGACAGCTCTTCAAGAGGCAGATTTGATTTAAAAATTAATAAAAATAAATGGTTTAGAAAGCTTTTTAAACCGTTTTTTGATATAATAAGAAGAATAAATTGAAAGAAGGAACTCAGAAAATGGGAAAAATTGAAGTCATTAATCATCCACTTATTCAACACAAATTGTCAATCTTGCGACGTACAGATACTTCTACAAAAGCTTTTCGTGAACTAGTTGATGAGATTGCAATGTTGATGGGATATGAAGTACTTCGTGATCTTCCACTTGAAGATGTGGAAATCGAAACACCTATCACAAAGACCGTTCAAAAACAATTGGCTGGGAAAAAATTGGCGATTGTCCCAATCTTGCGTGCAGGTATCGGGATGGTAGATGGCCTCTTGAGCTTGGTTCCAGCAGCCAAAGTTGGTCATATCGGTATGTACCGTGATGAAGAAACCCTTCAACCAGTTGAATACTTGGTGAAATTGCCTGAGGATATTGACCAACGTCAAATCTTTGTCGTTGATCCAATGTTGGCAACAGGTGGCTCAGCAATCTTGGCTGTAGATTCGCTTAAAAAACGTGGCGCTTCAAATATCAAGTTTGTCTGCCTAGTATCTGCTCCAGAAGGAGTGAAAGCTCTTCAAGAAGCACACCCAGATGTAGAGATTTTTACAGCAGCCTTGGATGAACGCTTGAACGAACACGGTTATATCGTTCCAGGTCTTGGAGATGCTGGAGACCGCTTGTTCGGTACTAAATAAAATACCAAAGTAAATAGTGAAACTAGAAGTTCGTTTTTGACTTGAAAGGAGGTTGAGTTTTTGTTTCTGTTTAGAGAATAGAGCAAAAATTTGACCTTTTTTGACCAAAAAGATATAATAGTTCTGTATTGAGTCATAAGACTAAGAAAATTCAACATTAAAAGGAGAAATGAATGATTCCTGTAGTTATTGAACAAACAAGCCGTGGAGAACGTTCCTATGACATTTACTCTCGCCTTCTGAAAGACCGCATCATCATGCTAACAGGTCCAGTTGAAGACAACATGGCCAACTCCGTTATCGCCCAGTTGCTCTTCTTGGATGCCCAAGACAGCACAAAAGATATTTACCTTTATGTCAATACACCTGGAGGATCTGTTTCAGCTGGTTTGGCAATCGTTGATACCATGAACTTTATCAAGGCAGATGTCCAAACAATCGTTATGGGAATGGCTGCATCCATGGGGACTGTCATCGCATCAAGTGGCGCAAAAGGCAAACGTTTCATGCTTCCAAATGCAGAGTACATGATTCACCAACCAATGGGTGGAACAGGTGGTGGTACCCAACAAACCGATATGGCAATCGCTGCAGAGCACTTGCTCAAAACTCGTAAGACTTTGGAGCAAATCCTTGCAGATAACTCTGGTAAATCAGTCGAGCAAATTCATGCAGACGCGGAACGTGATTACTGGATGAGTGCCCAAGAAACACTTGAATATGGCTTTATTGATGAAATCATGGCCAATAATTCGTTAAGCTGAATAACCTAGAAAGCAAACTCGACGGAGTTTGCTTTTTTTGATATAATAGGAGAAGATTTCTTAGAAAGAGGATCCCTCATGTTTGAAAAAACAAATCGATCAGGATTAATCATCTATCTCTACTATAACCGAGATGCAAAAAAACTTCAGGAATACGGTGATATCTGTTACCATTCCAAAAAACATCGTTACTTGCAGCTCTATGTTCCAACTGGGGAGCTAGATGACTTAGTTGAGAGATTAGGTAAGGAAAGATATATCAAGAAAATTAGACGTTGCCATATTCAAGAGCTAGAAACTCCCTTCGTTGGGAACCTCTATCGGACTGAAGAAAACGTTATCATTTAAAAAAGTTAAACAAATACATTGACAATTTTCTGATAATTCGGTATATTCTTAACATACAATTTTTGAAACAACTATAAGGAGATTAAAAATGAAGAAAAAATTTGCCCTATCTTTTGTGGCTCTTGCTAGTGTGGCTCTTCTTGCTGCCTGTGGAGAGGTCAAGTCAGGAGCGTCAAACACAACTGGAAATCCAGTAGACGAAAAAACAATTAAAATCGGTTTTAACTTTGAAGAGACAGGTGCTGTGGCAGCTTACGGTACAGCTGAACAAAAAGGTGCCCAACTTGCTGTAGACGAAATCAACGCTGCAGGTGGAATTGATGGAAAACAAATCGAAGTTGTAGACAAAGACAACAAGTCTGAAACTGCTGAAGCAGCTTCTGTTACAACAAACCTTGTTACCCAATCAAAAGTAGCAGCTATTGTAGGACCTGCGACATCTGGTGCAACTGCTGCAGCTGTAGCTAACGCTACTAAAGCTGGAGTGCCATTGATTTCACCAAGTGCTACTCAAGACGGTTTGACTAAAGGTCAAGATTACCTATTTATCGGAACATTCCAAGATAGCTTCCAAGGGAAGATTGTTTCTAACTATGTAACAAACAAATTGAATGCTAAGAAGGTTGTTCTTTATACTGACAACGCTAGTGACTATGCAAAAGGTATTGCTAAATCATTCCGCGAAGCCTACAAGGGTGAGATTGTAGCAGATGAAACGTTTGTAGCAGGTGATACTGACTTCCAAGCAGCCCTTACAAAAATGAAAGGGAAAGAGTTTGATGCTATCGTTGTTCCAGGTTACTACACAGAAGCTGGTAAAATTGTAAACCAAGCTCGTGGTATGGGAATTGATAAGCCAATCATTGGTGGTGATGGATTTAACGGTGAAGAATTTGTTCAACAAGCAACTGCTGAAAGAGCATCAAACATTTACTTCATCTCAGGATTCTCAACTACTGTTGATGTTTCTGCAAAAGCTAAAGCTTTCCTTGAAGCATACCGTGCTAAATACAACGAAGAGCCTTCAACATTCTCAGCTTTAGCCTATGACTCAGTTTACCTAGTAGCAAATGCTGCAAAAGGTGCTAAAAACTCAGGTGAAATCAAGGACAACCTTGCTAAAACCAAAGATTTTGATGGTGTAACTGGTCAAACAAGCTTTGATGCTGACCACAATACAGTGAAAACTGCTTACATGATGACCATGAACAATGGTAAAGTTGAAGAAGTAGAAGTTGTAAAACCATAACATTAGAATAGTAATTGAAATGGGGAATGAGCCTTTGACTCACTCCCTGTTTCGGTGTTTATGAACTTGTGAAAATAATGAAATTTTCTAAAAAATAACGATAGAAAAGAGTGAATGCTATGCTCCAACAACTTGTGAATGGTCTAATTCTGGGTAGTGTTTATGCACTTTTGGCTCTGGGTTATACCATGGTTTATGGAATTATCAAACTCATCAACTTCGCCCACGGTGATATTTATATGATGGGTGCCTTTATTGGTTACTTTTTGATTAATTCTTTCCAAATGGATTTCTTTTTAGCTTTAATTATTTCAATGGCAGGGACCGCGTTACTTGGTGTTGTGATTGAGTTTCTTGCCTACCGTCCTTTGCGACACTCCACACGTATTGCTGTATTGATTACTGCCATCGGAGTGTCTTTCCTACTGGAATACGGAATGGTTTATCTAGTAGGCGCTAATACTCGTGCCTTCCCTCAAGCAATTGAAACAGTCCGCTTTGACTTAGGACCAATTAGCTTGACAAACGTTCAATTGATGATTTTAGCAGTTTCTGTGCTGTTGATGGTTTTATTGCAATTGATCGTCCAAAAAACAAAAATGGGGAAAGCCATGCGTGCGGTATCAGTTGATAGTGACGCAGCTCAATTGATGGGAATTAATGTAAATCGTACAATCAGCTTTACCTTTGCTTTGGGTTCAGCTCTTGCTGGTGCAGCAGGTGTCCTCATTGCCCTTTACTACAACTCTCTTGACCCTTTGATGGGCGTGACTCCAGGTCTAAAATCATTTGTTGCGGCCGTACTCGGTGGTATCGGGATTATTCCTGGTGCAGCTCTAGGGGGATTTGTGATTGGCTTGTTGGAAACATTTGCTACTGCCTTCGGTATGTCTGATTTCCGTGATGCTATCGTATATGGAATCTTGCTTTTGATTCTGATTGTTCGACCTGCAGGTATCCTTGGTAAGAATGTGAAAGAGAAGGTGTAAACAATGAAGACAAATCTTAAAGTAAATATTCTCTGGTTATTCCTTCTGTTAGCGGGTTATGGATTGATTAGTGTACTGGTTTCTGCTGGTGTTCTCAATCTATTCCATGTCCAAATTTTAGAACAAATTGGGATTAATATCATCCTTGCAGTAGGCTTGAACTTAATCGTTGGTTTTTCAGGACAATTCTCACTTGGTCATGCAGGTTTTATGGCGATTGGGGCTTATGCAGCAGCGATTATTGGTTCAAAATCACCAACCTATGGTGCCTTCTTTGGAGCGATGGTCTTGGGCGCTTTGATTTCTGGTGCAGTCGCTTTGCTCGTTGGGATTCCAACGCTTCGTTTAAAGGGTGACTACCTGGCTGTTGCGACACTAGGTGTTTCAGAAATCATTCGTATCTTTATCATTAATGGTGGTAGTTTGACCAACGGTGCTGCTGGTATCTTGGGTATTCCAAACTTTACCAACTGGCAAATGGTGTATCTTTTTGTAGTGATCACAACTATTGCAACCCTCAACTTCTTACGTAGTCCAATTGGACGCTCTACTCTATCTGTTCGTGAGGATGAAATTGCTGCAGAGTCCGTTGGGGTAAACACTACAAAGATCAAGATTATCGCTTTTGTCTTTGGTGCTATTACAGCAAGTATCGCTGGTTCACTTCAGGCCGGTTTTATCGGATCTGTTGTCCCAAAAGATTACACCTTTATTAATTCCATCAATGTGTTGATTATCGTTGTATTTGGTGGACTTGGATCCATTACTGGTACCATCGTTTCAGTGATTGTTTTAGGAATTTTAAATATGCTCCTTCAGGATGTAGCAAGCGTACGTATGATCATCTACGCTTTGGCTCTTGTATTGGTCATGATTTTCAGACCAGGTGGACTTCTTGGGACATGGGAATTGAGTCTATCACGTTTCTTTAAAAAATTGAAGAAGGAGGGACAAAACTAATGGCATTACTTGAAGTTAAACAGTTAACCAAACATTTTGGCGGTCTAACAGCTGTTGGAGATGTCACTCTTGAATTGAACGAGGGAGAATTGGTTGGTCTGATTGGACCAAACGGGGCTGGTAAAACGACCCTTTTCAATCTCTTGACCGGTGTTTATGAACCAAGCGAAGGTACTGTGACACTAGATGGTCACCTCCTAAATGGGAAAACTCCCTTTAAGATTGCCTCACTTGGTCTCAGTCGTACTTTTCAAAATATTCGTTTGTTCAAGGACTTGACAGTTTTGGAAAATGTTTTGATTGCATTCAGCAATCATCATAAACAACATGTCCTTGCGAGTTTCCTACGCCTACCAGCTTTTTATAAGAATGAGGAAGAATTAAAAAGCAAAGCTTTGGACTTGTTGAAGATCTTTGATTTGGATGGTGACGCAGATACTCTTGCGAAGAATCTGGCCTATGGTCAACAACGTCGATTAGAAATCGTTCGTGCTCTGGCAACCGAACCCAAGATTCTCTTTTTGGATGAACCTGCAGCTGGGATGAATCCACAAGAGACAGCTGAATTGACAGAATTGATCCGTCGTATCAAAGATGAATTTAAAATTACCATCATGCTCATCGAACACGACATGAATTTGGTTATGGAAGTCACTGAGCGTATCTATGTTCTTGAATATGGTCGGTTGATTGCTCATGGGACTCCGGATGAGATCAAGAACAACAAACGCGTTATTGAAGCTTATCTAGGAGGTGAAGCCTAATGTCTATGTTAAAAGTTGAAAACCTCTCTGTGCATTACGGTATGATCCAAGCAGTTCGTGATGTAAGTTTCGAGGTTAATGAAGGTGAAGTTGTTTCCCTTATCGGTGCCAATGGTGCTGGTAAAACAACCATTCTTCGTACCCTTTCAGGTTTGGTTCGTCCAAGTGCTGGTAAAATTCAGTTTTTAGGAAAAGAAATTCAAAAGTTGCCAGCGCAAAAAATCGTGGCAGGTGGTCTTTCACAAGTTCCTGAGGGACGCCATGTTTTCCCAGGTTTGACTGTTATGGAAAACTTAGAAATGGGAGCCTTTTTAAAGAAAAATCGTGAAGAAAATCAAGCCAACTTGAAAAAAGTCTTTTCACGTTTCCCTCGTTTGGAAGAACGTAAAAACCAAGATGCGGCAACTCTTTCAGGTGGTGAACAGCAGATGCTGGCTATGGGACGCGCTCTCATGTCTACACCTAAGCTCCTTCTCTTGGATGAGCCGTCAATGGGACTTGCCCCGATTTTTATCCAAGAAATTTTTGATATCATTCAAGATATTCAGAAGCAAGGAACAACGGTTCTCCTAATTGAACAGAACGCTAACAAGGCCCTTGCTATCTCTGACCGTGGCTATGTACTTGAAACAGGAAAGATCGTCCTATCAGGAACAGGAAAAGAACTCGCAGCATCAGATGAAGTCAGAAAAGCATATCTAGGTGGCTAAACTAGTCTGGGAGACTAGTTTAGGTTGTGGATGGAGATTGCGCACGCAATCCCTCTATAGTCCGAGGGACCTTTTTAGTCGGCGGATAAGAATTGTGCAGCAAATTCTCCTTTAGTCTGGGAGACTAGTTTAGGTTGTGGATGGAGATTGCGCACGCAATCCTTCTATAGTCCGGGGGACCTTTTTAAGTCGGCAGATAGAGATTGCGTAGCAATCATCAGATCCAGTGGATTGTTTTAGTCGGAGGATAAGGATTGCATAAGCAATTCTCCTCTAGTCCGGGGGACCTTTTTAGTCGGCGGATAAGGATTGCAGCCAAGCGACACCTTATATGACTACTTATCAAAAATATAAAATATTTCAGGGCTCCAGAATAAGGAGCTCTTTTATTTATATGTTTTTTGAGGAAAGGGAAGAAGGTCTTAATTTTTACTCATTGTTTCCCTATTTGAATTGACAGTCATTTTTGTTCATATTATAATATGAGTAAGAAAAAATTGAACAGGAGGACTGAGAATGGTAACAGAAAAACAATTTAAACTTTTGCGTTTTATGTTGATACATAAAGAAAAGACCTTTACTCAGAGACAGTTAGCTGAAGAGTTAGACCTATCTTTAGGAACAATCAACACATTATTGAAAAAACTGAAAGAAGAGAAGTGGCTTGATGAGGAACTTCACTTAACTGAACTAGGCCAAAAAGTTTTAGAACCCTATAGAGTAGAAAATGCCATTATAATGGCTGCTGGCATGAGTAGTCGTTTTGCTCCTTTGTCTTATGAGATTCCAAAAGGATTGCTTCAAGTCAAGGGGGAACGCTTGATAGAGAGGGAAATCAGACAGCTGCAAGAAGCAGGAATAGAAGATATAACCGTTATCGTAGGCTATCTTCAAGAAAAAATGTTCTATCTTGCTGAGAAGTTTGGTGTAAAAATTGTAGTGAATAATGATTACTACAAATACAATAACTGTTCATCTCTTATGTTGGTTAAAGATCAACTTTCCAACACTTATATTTGTTCATCAGATAATTATTTTGTGGAAAATCCTTTTGAGCAATATATTTATAGAGGTTACTACTCGACGATATTTGCAGAAGGTCAAACGGACGAATACTGTGCTATAGAGGATTCGAATCACACCATCATTGATATCCAGATTGGTGGAGAAAATACTTGGGCCATGGTGGGGCACGTTTATTTTGACCGTGCATTTAGCGAGAAATTCAAGGAAATTTTAGAAACCGAGTTTAAGCATGAACCTTATCGTGAACAGCTTTGGGAGGATTACTATAGTCGCCATGTAAAGGAACTCCTTTTAGAAGCTCATCACTATTCAGCGGATATTGTTAAAGAATTTGATTCACTAGATGAACTCCGTCAATTTGATGAACGTTATTTGGTAAATGCAGATTCGGCCATTATTGATAATATCTGTAAGACATTAAAGTGTGTGGCTTCAGATATTGTCAATATCAAACCACTAAAAGATGGATTAACCAACACATCATTTTCATTTGACTGTCTAGGAAAAAGATATGTTTACCGTCATCCGGGCAGGGGAACGGAAAATTATATCGACCGAGCTAGTGAAGCAGCTTCAATGGAAATTGCTGCAAAATTAAAGATTGACCGTACCTTCGTAGCTATGAACAAAGATGAGGGCTGGAAAATTTCAGAATTTATTCCCAATGCTAAGCAACTGGATTATGATAATTGGGATGATGTGGCACAAGCAATGGACCTCTTGAGACGGTTACACCAATCTGGAGAAAAAACGGAACATTCCTTTGACCAATTTGAGGGAATTGATGATTTTAGAGAAAAATTGAAGGCTAGAAATCGGTTCGAGTTTGATGGCCTCGAGGAACTGGATGAAACTGTTTCAATTCTCAAAAATTATTTACAGAATGATCCGAAACAGGTTGTTCTTTGTCATGGAGATTCCTATAGTCCTAATTTCTTGTTGAATGAAGCAGGCGAAATGAGCTTGATTGATTGGGAATATTCTGGAATGGGAGAGCCGGCAGGAGATTTGGGGACCTTTATCGCGTGTTCTAATTATACCGTAGAGGATGCTGAAAAAGTACTGGAATTGTATCTACAAGAAGTACCAGATAAGAAAACCAAACGTCACTACTTGGCTTATGTAGCAGTGACCTCATATTATTGGTTCTTGTGGGCTTTGTTCCAGGAGAGTGTCGGAAAACCAGTCGGTGAGTTTCTCTACATCTGGTATCGCTATACCAAACAATATGGACAACTGGCCCTCGACTTGTATTTGGAGGAGAACTGAGATGAAAACGACATCTGAAATTGAAGAATTAGTAGCAACTGAAACAAAGAGAAGATTGGAAGAAATGGAGTCACCAAACTACGAGTTTGTTCAACCCTTCCTAAAAAGTGATTTCATTTTAATCATCTCCATAGTCCTAATCAACCTTGTTTTGATTATCTTAGCAATGACGGGAGGAATTCAATAACATGTCTAAAATGAATGACTATATCCAACAAGAAACCATAACCGGAATTGTTCCCATGACCAATAAGGATCGTCAGTATTCTTTCTGGGATCTCTTTCTATCGACAAGTGGTTTTGCCATTGCTACTTGGTGTTATACCCAAGGAGCCTATGTAGCTCAATATTTGACCTTTAATCAAATGTTGATAAATATTTTTAGCTTTAACATTATCTGGGTCTTTATTGAATGTCTTCCTATTTTATTTGCGGTTAAGTATGGAATTGATTTGTGGATTTGGTTGAGAGCTGTTCTAGGAAAAAGAGGTGTAGCCCTGTTATCAACCATTATTAGCTTGGCTAACTTTGGATGGTATGCTGTTGCGGCCAATCTTTTTGCCAGTTCCATGATCCATTTGGCAAACAATTTTGGACTTGGTTTGGACAAGGGAGTATGGGCGCCTATTCTTGGTACCCTCTGTGTTCTTCTTGGGACTCTCATTGCTCTTGGAGGTCCAGAAGTGATTAAATGGACCAATCGCTTTTTGGTTATCGCCTTATTGATTGTCGGTCTGATTATCGTTGGAATCTGCTTTGTCGCCGTTCCTATAACGGATATTATGAATATCCAACCAGCCACTCAAGGAGATTTGACGCCATTAGAACGCTTCATGCTCTCTGGAGAAGGAAATGTTGCCTTTGCCTTTTCTTGGTCTACACAAGCATTGGTTTTACCGCGTTTAGCAAAATCAGAACGCAGTGGTTATTGGGCTACAGCCTTATCATACGGAGTTGTGGCTCCATTCTTCGTTGCGACAGGTGGAGTCATGGCTCTAGCCATGTTTGTCAAAACAGGTGTGTATGAAAGTGATCCAACAACCATGCTATCAACTCTAAGCACCCCAGCCTTTGCTCTCTTAAGTCTACTACTAGTAGCCTTTGCCAATATTGGAACCCAGGGGACAGGATCATATGTGAACTGTATGATTGTAAAAAGTGGGATGCCCAAAGTAAGCTATAAACTAATGGTTTGGATTGCCATGGTTTACGTGAGTCTACTCACTATCTGGGGAGGAGTGGAAGAGTATTTCGGATCCTTCATCTCCCTAGCCGCCTATATTCAGGGGCCAATTATTGGTATGATAGTTGTCGATTATTTTATCTTAAGAAAACGAAAACTCGACTTGCGTTCAGCCTATTTCCTTGAAGGGCATGACGCCTACGAATTTACTAAAGGATTTAACTTAGTTGGCTTGTCTTGCGTATTTATCTCCTTATTGGTAGCGGTACTTTTTGTCTACAACCCTGTAACTGCACAAATTCAAAGTCCAATCTTTTTAATCACAACTGGTAGCGGATTTACTGCGCTATTTGGTGGTCTACTATACTGGCTAGCTAGTCTTAGCCCACTGAAACGTTATATGATAAAAGATCGAGACACTGTTACGATTTAAGAAGAGAGGGGACTTCGGTTCCCTTTTAACTTACACTGGCATTTTATGCAAACTTCTCAGATTATTCAAAATCTTGAAAAAGAGATGAAAGCGTTTGATAGATTTTCTAAGAAAGTGTATAATAAAAGTAGAAATATAGAAGGAGAAGTCTCATGGCAGTTAAAGATTTCATGACCCGTAAGGTAGTTTATATCAGTCCAGATACGACTGTAGCACACGCAGCAGATTTGATGCGCGAGCAAGGTTTGCACCGTTTACCTGTTATCGAAAATGATCAATTAGTCGGATTGGTAACAGAAGGAACCATTGCGGAAGCCAGCCCATCTAAAGCAACCAGTCTCTCTATCTATGAGATGAATTATCTTCTGAATAAAACCAAAGTAAAAGATGTAATGATTCGAGATGTCGTGACGGTTTCTGGCTATGCTAGTCTAGAAGATGCGACCTACCTGATGCTGAAAAATAAAATTGGGATATTACCAGTCGTAGACAATCATCAGGTCTACGGCGTCATTACAGATCGCGATGTTTTTCAGGCTTTCTTGGAAATCGCCGGATACGGAGAAGAGGGGATTCGTGTTCGTTTCATTACAGAAAATGAAGTCGGAGTACTGGGGAAAATTGTAGCTTTAATTGTAGAAGAGGATTTAAATATTTCCCATACTGTAAACATTCCACGTAAGGATGGCAAGGTCGTCATCGAAGTTCAAATTGATGGAAAAATCGATTTGACTGCATTAAAGGATAAGTTTGAAAAAGAAGGAATTCAAGTGGAGGAGATCACTCATACCTCTGCTAAAGTCCTTTAAACAAGAGGCTTTAGAGCCTCTTTTCTTCTGTCATCAAAAGCGGTGAAAAGCAAAATATGGAAAGAAATGAGAGATTATGGTATAATAAAACGATATGAAAAGGAGTATCTATGGACATTTCAGAAATTCGTCAAAAAATTGACGCAAATCGTGAAAAATTAGCTTCTTTTAGGGGGTCTCTTTGACCTCGAAGGCTTAGAGGAAGAGATTGCCATCTTGGAAAACAAGATGACAGAACCTGATTTTTGGAACGATAATATCGCGGCCCAAAAAACGTCGCAAGAATTGAATGAATTAAAAAACACCTACAACACCTTCCGTAAAATGGAAGAGTTGCAGGATGAAGTTGAGATTTTATTGGACTTTTTAGCAGAAGATGAGTCAGTCCATGATGAACTGGTCGAACAGTTGACAGAACTGGATAAGATGATGACCAGCTACGAGATGACCCTTCTCTTGTCAGAACCTTATGACCATAATAATGCAATCTTAGAAATCCATCCAGGATCTGGTGGTACTGAGGCTCAGGACTGGGGCGATATGTTGCTTCGTATGTATACTCGTTATGGAAATGCCAAAGGCTTTAAAGTAGAAGTCTTGGATTACCAGGCTGGTGATGAAGCAGGTATCAAGTCTGTTACCTTGTCTTTTGAAGGACCTAATGCTTATGGCCTACTTAAATCAGAAATGGGTGTTCACCGTTTGGTCCGTATTTCGCCATTTGACTCTGCCAAACGTCGCCATACTTCATTTACATCCGTAGAGGTTATGCCTGAGTTGGATGATACCATCGAAGTGGAGATTCGTGAAGATGATATCAAAATGGATACCTTCCGTTCAGGTGGTGCTGGTGGACAAAACGTCAATAAGGTTTCAACAGGTGTGCGTTTGACACACATTCCTACGGGAACTGTCGTCCAATCAACGGTCGATCGTACCCAGTATGGAAATAGAGATCGTGCCATGAAGATGTTGCAGGCTAAGCTCTATCAAATGGAGCAAGAAAAGAAAGCTGCGGAAGTTGATTCCCTTAAAGGTGAGAAAAAAGAAATCACATGGGGAAGCCAAATCCGTTCTTATGTTTTCACGCCTTATACTATGGTAAAAGATCACCGTACAAGCTTTGAAGTTGCTCAGGTAGATAAGGTGATGGATGGAGACCTTGATGGTTTTATCGATGCCTACCTCAAGTGGCGAATCAGCTAAGATAGAAAGGAACTCATATGTCAATCATTGAAATGAGAGATGTTGTCAAAAAGTATGACAATGGAACGACTGCCCTGCGTGGAGTATCTGTTACCATTGAACCAGGAGAGTTTGCCTATATTGTAGGACCTTCTGGGGCAGGTAAGTCAACCTTTATTCGAGCTTTATACCGAGAAGTAAAGATTGAAAAAGGAAGCCTAACAGTTGCAGGCTTTAATTTAGTTAAAATTAAGAAGAAAGATGTCCCACTGCTACGTCGTAGTGTCGGGGTAGTCTTTCAGGATTACAAACTCTTGCCTAAGAAGACTGTTTATGAGAATATTGCCTATGCAATGGAAGTAATCGGTGAGAGCCGTCGCAACATCAAAAAACGTGTTATGGAAGTATTGGACCTGGTTGGTTTGAAACATAAGGTTCGCTCTTTCCCTAATGAACTCTCAGGTGGAGAGCAGCAACGGATTGCGATTGCGCGTGCGATTGTCAACAATCCTAAAGTATTGATTGCCGATGAGCCAACAGGAAACTTGGACCCAGATAATTCATGGGAAATTATGAATCTGTTGGAACGCATCAATCTCCAAGGTACTACTGTCTTGATGGCGACTCACAATAGCCAGATTGTAAATACCTTGCGCCACCGTGTCATTGCCATTGAAAATGGCCGTGTCGTTCGTGACGAAGCTAAAGGAGAATATGGATACGATGATTAGTAGATTTTTTCGCCATTTATTTGAATCATTAAAAAGTTTAAAACGAAATGGCTGGATGACAGTAGCAGCAGTAAGTTCGGTTATGATTACCTTAACACTCGTTGCCCTGTTTGCATCTGTAATTTTTAATACAGCGAAACTGGCTACCGATATTGAAAACAACGTTCGAGTCATGGTTTACATTCGTAAGGATGTAGCTGATAACAGTGAGACGATTGTAAAAGAAGGTCAGACAGTTACCAACAATGACTACCACAAGGTCTATGATGCTTTGAAAGCTATACCTGCTGTTAAGAGTGTTACCTTCTCAAGTAAAGAAGAACAGTACGAAAAACTAACGGAAACAATGGGGGATGACTGGAAGGTCTTTGAAGGGGATGCAAACCCTCTCTATGATGCTTATATCGTCGACACAAATTCTCCGAGTGATGTTAAAACGGTAGCTGAAGAAGCTAAGAAAATCGAGGGAGTTTCAGAAGTTCAAGATGGTGGAGCCAACACTCAACGACTTTTTGAACTAGCTTCCTTTATCCGTGTTTGGGGATTGGTTATTGCAGGGCTCTTAATTTTTATCGCAGTCTTCCTCATTTCCAATACCATTCGTATCACTATTATTTCACGTAGTCGTGAGATTCAGATCATGCGTCTTGTAGGAGCGAAAAATGGCTATATCCGTGGTCCATTCCTGCTAGAAGGTGCTTTTATTGGCTTGCTTGGTGCAGCGATTCCTTCAGTCCTTGTATTCTTTGTTTACAATATGGTTTATCAATCTGTCAATAAATCCTTGGTAGGTCAAAACTTATCAATGATTACGCCAGATGTGTTTATTCCTCTGATGACAGTCCTATTATTTGTAATCGGAATTTTCATTGGTTCAATTGGTTCAGGGATTTCGATGCGTCGATTCTTGAAGATCTAGTTGGATTTAAATGCAAATTGCAGTACAAATCAGAAAAATAATACATATTTAAAAGAGAAGTTTTCGTAAACTTCTCTTTTTCCTTTTTAAAAATTAAAAAAAATAGACAATTTTTTTATAAAAGCCTTTACAAAAAAAATAAAAGTGGTATAATTAATACATAACCAAATGCAAACGTTTTCGTAAAACGTTTGCCTAAATAAAATAAAGGAGATTTGAATGATGAAAGCTACATTCAAAAATGTCTTGTCTTTCGAATTTTGGCAAAAATTCGGTAAGGCTTTAATGGTGGTTATCGCCGTTATGCCAGCAGCGGGATTGATGATCTCAATCGGTAAATCAATCGTGATGATCGATCCAAACCTTGCTCCTCTAGTGATTACAGGTGGAATCCTTGAGCAAATTGGTTGGGGGGTTATCGGTAACCTTCATATCTTGTTTGCCCTTGCTATTGGGGGAAGCTGGGCAAAAGAACGTGCAGGTGGTGCATTTGCAGCCGGACTTGCCTTTATCTTGATTAACCGTATCACAGGTACTATCTTCGGTGTTACAGGTGATATGTTGAAAAACCCTGAAGCAATGGTTACTACCTTCTTTGGTGGTTCAATCAAGGTTGCTGACTACTTTATCAGCGTTCTTGAGGCACCAGCGCTTAACATGGGGGTTTTCGTAGGGATTATCTCTGGTTTTGTTGGGGCAACAGCTTATAACAAATACTACAACTTCCGTAAACTTCCTGATGCCCTTTCATTCTTCAATGGTAAACGTTTCGTACCATTCGTCGTTATTCTTCGTTCAACTATTGCTGCAATTGTACTTGCTGCCTTTTGGCCAGTAGTTCAAACAGGTATCAACAACTTCGGTATTTGGATTGCCAACTCACAAGAAACTGCTCCAGTTCTTGCACCATTCTTGTATGGTACTTTGGAACGTTTGCTCTTGCCATTTGGTCTTCACCACATGTTGACTATCCCAATGAACTATACAGCTCTTGGTGGAACATACGAAGTGTTAACTGGTGCAGCAAAAGGAACACAAGTATTTGGTCAAGATCCACTTTGGCTTGCATGGGTAACTGACCTTGTTAACCTTAAAGGTTCAAATGCTGACCAATACCAACACCTTCTTACAACAGTCACTCCAGCTCGTTTCAAAGTTGGACAAATGATCGGTTCATTTGGTATCTTGATGGGTGTCATCGTTGCTATCTACCGCAATGTTGATGCTGACAAGAAACACCAATACAAGGGTATGATGATTGCGACAGCCCTTGCAACATTCTTGACAGGGGTTACTGAACCTATCGAGTATATGTTCATGTTCATCGCAACACCGCTTTACCTTGTTTATTCAGTAGTTCAAGGTGCTGCCTTTGCTATGGCAGATATTGTTCACCTTCGTGTCCACTCATTCGGTTCAATTGAATTCTTGACTCGTACACCATTGGCAATTAATGCTGGTATTGGTATGGATATCGTTAACTTTATCTGGGTAACTGTTCTCTTTGCGGTTATCATGTACTTCATTGCCAACTTCATGATCAAGAAATTCAACTACGCAACTCCAGGACGCAACGGAAACTACGAAACAGCTGAAGGAGCATCAGAAGAAGCAACTTCTGGAACTCCAAAAGTTGCAGCAGCTTCTCAAGCCGTAAACATCATTAACCTTCTTGGTGGTCGTGCAAATATTGTAGATGTGGATGCATGTATGACTCGTCTTCGTGTAACTGTTAAAGACGCAGATCGCGTTGGTACTGAGGAACAATGGAAAGCAGAAGGAGCTATGGGTCTTGTCATGAAAGGACAAGGTGTCCAAGCTATCTACGGACCAAAAGCTGACGTATTGAAATCTGATATCCAAGATATCCTTGACTCAGGTGAAGTAATTCCTGAAACTCTTCCAAGTCAAATGACAGAAACTCAACAAAATACTGTCCATTTCAAAGGTGTAACTGAGGAAGTTTACTCAGTAGCTGACGGTCAAGTTGTTGCTTTGGAACAAGTGGAAGATCCAGTTTTTGCTCAAAAAATGATGGGTGATGGATTTGCTGTAGAGCCAGCAAATGGCAACATTGTATCTCCAGTTACTGGTACTGTATCAAGTATCTTCCCAACAAAACACGCTCTTGGTCTTGTCACTGACTCAGGTCTTGAAGTGCTTGTTCATATTGGTTTGGATACAGTAAGTCTTGAAGGAAAACCATTTACTGTTCATGTCTCTGAAGGACAAAAAGTGGTTGCTGGTGATCTTCTTGTCACAGCTGACTTAGATGCTATTCGAGAAGCAGGACGCAAAACATCTACAGTGGTTGTCTTCACAAATGGTGATGTCCTCAAATCAGTTAAATTAGAACAAACAGGTTCTCTTGCAGCTAAAACAGCAGTTGCTAAAGTAGAATTGTAATATACTTGGGGTTGGAAGCTGTTTTCCAACCTCTTGTTTTAGGAGAAAATCATGAAATTTCTAACACTCAATACCCACAGTTGGATGGAGAAGGAAGCAGAGGAAAAATTCCAAATCTTACTCCAAGACATTCTTGATAAGGATTATGATTTGATTTGTTTCCAAGAAATCAATCAAGAAATGACTTCGCCTGAGGTAGAGGTTAACAATCACTATCAAGCTTTACCATCAGCAGAACCCATTCATCAGGATCACTATGTCCGACTCCTAGTCGAAAAATTGGCTGAGAAAGGGAAAAACTACTACTGGACTTGGGCCTACAATCATATCGGCTATGACCGCTATCATGAAGGTGTAGCTATCTTATCCAAAACACCTATTAAGTCGCGTGAGATTTTAGTATCAGATGTAGATGATCCAACGGACTACCATACTCGTCGCGTTGCCTTGGCTGAGACAGAGGTTGAAGGCAAGGAACTTGCTCTTGCAAGCGTCCATCTCTCTTGGTGGGATAAAGGTTTTCAAGAAGAATGGGCAAGATTTGAGGCTGTACTAAAAGAGTTGAACAAACCTCTGATTTTAGCTGGTGATTTTAATAATCCAGCTGGTCAGGAAGGCTATCAAGCGATTTTAGCTAGCCCATTAGGATTACAAGACGCATTTGAAGTTGCGAAAGAAAGAAGTGGTAGCTATACCGTTCCACCAGAAATTGATGGCTGGAAAGGCAATACTGAGCCACTACGAATCGATTACGTCTTTACGACCAAAGAGTTAGAAGTAGAGAGTTTACAAGTAGTTTTTGATGGCCAAAATAGTCCACAAGTCAGTGATCATTATGGTTTGAATGCTGTATTGACCTGGAAATAATGAAAGAGGTTGGAATCAGAGGTTCCAACCTTTTAAGCTACTTGAATCTTTACTACAGGATTGAGACTCAAATGGGGCTACTGCAATAGGACAAAATATGGTATAATTGAAAGGATAGAATCGAGGATAGTATGTCATTTAAGAAATTTCAATTTAAAAATTATATAGTAGAAGCCTTGGAGGAGTTAAAATTTACAACTCCGACAGAGGTACAAGAAAAATTAATCCCTATTGTACTGGCAGGTCGTGATTTGGTGGGCGAGTCGAAAACTGGTTCAGGAAAGACTCATACTTTCTTATTACCAATTTTCCAGCAATTAGATGAAACTAGCGATAGTGTGCAAGCGGTCATTACTGCACCAAGTCGTGAGTTGGCCACTCAAATATACCAAGCAGCTCGTCAGATTGCAGCTCACTCAGATGTCGAAGTTCGTGTGGTTAATTATGTGGGTGGTACGGATAAGGCGCGTCAGATTGAAAAACTTGCCAGCAACCAGCCTCATATCGTTATCGGAACGCCAGGTCGCATCTATGACTTGGTCAAATCTGGTGATTTGGCTATTCACAAGGCCAAGACCTTTGTAATTGATGAAGCGGATATGACCTTGGATATGGGATTCTTGGAAACCGTTGATAAGATTGCAGGGAGCCTTCCAAAAGACTTGCAATTCATGGTCTTTTCAGCAACTATTCCACAAAAATTGCAACCGTTCTTGAAAAAATACTTGTCAAATCCTGTCATGGAGAAAATCAAGACTAAGACCGTTATCTCTGATACCATTGATAACTGGTTGATTTCGACCAAGGGTCGCGATAAGAATGCTCAAATTTATCAGTTGACTCAGCTGATGCAGCCTTATTTGGCAATGATTTTTGTTAACACAAAAACGCGTGCTGATGAGTTACACGCCTACTTGACTGCTCAAGGCTTGAAGGTGGCAAAGATTCATGGAGATATTGCCCCTCGTGAACGCAAGCGGATCATGAACCAGGTGAAAAATCTGGATTTTGAGTACATTGTCGCAACAGACTTGGCAGCGCGTGGAATTGACATTGAAGGGGTCAGCCATGTTATCAATGATGCCATTCCGCAAGACTTGTCCTTCTTTGTTCACCGTGTTGGACGAACTGGGCGCAACGGACTGCCTGGTACAGCGATTACCCTTTACCAGCCTAGTGATGACTCGGATATCCGTGAGTTGGAGAAATTAGGGATCAAGTTTACTCCTAAGATGGTCAAAGACGGAGAGTTTCAAGATACCTATGACCGTGATCGTCGTGCCAATCGTGAAAAGAAGCAGGATAAGCTTGATATCGAAATGATTGGCTTGGTTAAAAAGAAAAAGAAAAAAGTTAAACCGGGCTATAAGAAGAAGATTCAATGGGCGGTGGATGAAAAACGTCGCAAAACCAAGCGTGCTGAAAATCGCGCACGTGGCCGTGCAGAGCGAAAAGCCAAACGCCAAACATTTTAAAAACAAAATTGGAGCTGAATGGCTCCTTTTTGTAACTTCGTTTTATAAATTATCGAAAAGAATGCAAAAAAAAGTAAAAAGTGGTATAATGATAAGGTTATATAGTCCCGATAAGGTGGTAGGTATTCATTACTAGTAGTTTTCCTATCAGTACTTTGTAACTCTATAACAATATTTTTTAAGGGGGGACATTTTTATGTCAGAACGTAAATTATTCACGTCTGAATCTGTATCTGAGGGGCATCCGGATAAGATTGCAGACCAAATTTCAGATGCGATTTTGGATGCTATTTTAGCTAAAGATCCAGATGCGCACGTTGCTGCCGAGACAGCTGTATACACAGGTTCGGTCCATGTTTTTGGTGAAATTTCTACGAATGCCTACGTGGATATTAACCGTGTGGTTCGTGATACCATTGCAGAGATTGGTTATACCAATACAGAGTATGGTTTTTCTGCGGAGACAGTGGGGGTTCATCCGTCACTTGTTGAGCAGTCACCAGATATCGCCCAAGGTGTTAACGAAGCCTTGGAGGTTCGTGGGAATGCAGATCAAGATCCGCTTGACTTGATTGGTGCTGGAGACCAAGGTCTTATGTTTGGATTTGCGGTGGATGAGACAGAAGAACTCATGCCTTTACCAATCTCACTCAGCCACAAGTTGGTTCGTCGTTTGGCAGAACTTCGTAAGTCTGGTGAAATCAGCTATCTCCGTCCAGATGCTAAATCACAAGTTACGGTTGAGTATGATGAAAATGACCGTCCGGTACGTGTGGACACAGTCGTTATTTCAACTCAGCACGATCCAGAAGTTAGCAATGAACAAATTCACAATGATGTGATTAGCAAGGTCATCAAAGAGGTGATCCCAGCTTCTTACTTGGATGAGCAAACCAAATTCTTCATCAATCCAACTGGTCGTTTTGTAATCGGTGGACCTCAAGGAGACTCAGGTTTGACTGGTCGTAAGATTATCGTGGATACCTATGGTGGCTACTCTCGTCATGGTGGTGGTGCCTTCTCAGGTAAGGATGCGACGAAGGTGGACCGTTCAGCCTCTTATGCAGCTCGCTACATTGCCAAGAACATCGTTGCAGCAGGCCTTGCTAAGAAGGCAGAAGTGCAATTGGCTTATGCTATCGGGGTGGCGCAACCTGTTTCTGTTCGTATCGATACTTTTGGTACAGGAACAGTAGCTGAAAGCAAGCTTGAAAAAGCAGCGCGTCAAATCTTTGACCTTCGCCCTGCGGGAATTATCCAAATGCTGGATCTCAAACGTCCAATTTACCGTCAAACAGCGGCTTATGGACACATGGGACGTACAGATATTGACCTTCCATGGGAACGTTTGGATAAGGTAGATGCATTAAAAGAAGCTGTGAAATAAAACTAAAAGATTGGTAGCTGTGCACTGCCAATCTTTTTTGCAAAAGAAAACCAGCTTTTGGCTGGTCTTCTTATTTTATAGGGATTGAAATCTCAATCAATTTATCTGAATAAAGCGTCTTGATATTGGCTTCATCAATGCTTCCTTTGTCGATTTTACGTTTTAAGAAGAAGTCTTGGATAGTTTCGATTTCAGGTTCACGAATAGCACGGTGTTTGTTGGAAATGAGGATTTCATAGTGAAGCGGGGCTTGCGTGAAAACTACATCTGTGTTTCCAGCAGAATAGACCTCGACAAGAGTTGCGTCTGTGCTTTCTAATTGGCTTTTAACAAGTTGCGAGTGTGAATTAGTCGTGTTGATAAGCTTCATAACAGTTCCTCCGATTTTCTAATTCTATTATAGCACTTTTTGGATAAAATCGTGTATTTTAGTCAATTCCATGCTGGATTTTCCAAGCTTCTATTCCCCATTTATGGCTACCACGTTTGAGTTTTTCAATTGCTTCATCAATGGGGAACCAAGCAATATGATTAAAATCTTCCAATGGTTTTTGTACTTCTTGGAAAGAAATAGCTTCATAGAGATAAGCTGGGTTGTAGTAGTAGGTATCACGGTGGCGAGAGTAGAAATACTCATCAGCTTGCCCATAATAGGTTCCAATCTCAGCTGTAAAGCCAAGTTCTTCGATTAGTTCTCTCTTCAGTGCTTCTTGATGATCTTCGCCAGCTTCAATTTCTCCACCTGGCAAGAACCAAGCACCATTGGGAGCTTGAACTAGGACAATTTGTTTTTTCTCCGCATCAGGAATAACTGCGTACACACCAAAGCGAGGCTGGTAAGTCACATTCTCTTTTTTTTCACCAAAAGTTGGGTTTGCCATTGCATTTTCCTCATTCTCTAGTATCTTTATTATTATCATAATGGACGAGGGGCAAGCTGTCAAGAATAAACCAACGAACTGGTGCAGAAAAAACTACTTTGTCTTGGTCAATCCTTGTCTCGTTAAACTTTCCAGACCTAGCACTATAACTGGTATAATAAAAGAGAGGTGATTTTATGGCAGAATCAAGACTATTTCGTATCCTATATCTACTTTTAGAAAAAGGCAGTACAACGGCTCCTGAATTAGCCCGATTATTTGAAGTATCTGTACGAACGATTTATCGCGATATTGAACGATTGAGTATGGCGGGGATTCCTCTATATTCGATACCTGGGAAGGCGGGGGGAATCTTTTTAATGAAGGACTTTGTTCTGGATCGTACTCTCGTATCGGAGGATGAAAAATTAGAACTTCTATCAGCTTTGCAAGGAATTCAAGCCCTGACAAATGACAAGCAAGATCTGTTGCTTGAAAAGTTGGAATCTATTTTTCAAGTTTCTCCCAGCCCTTGGATAGAAGTAGACTTGACTG
The DNA here is from genome assembly GCA_905372585.1 of Streptococcus oralis. Taxonomy (GTDB): domain Bacteria; phylum Bacillota; class Bacilli; order Lactobacillales; family Streptococcaceae; genus Streptococcus; species Streptococcus oralis_CJ. Next base: position 48,176 of record CAJPPL010000009.1, on the reverse strand, counting down.
ACTGGAGAAAGCGAGAAGGTCAAAAAGAATTATTTGATAACATCAAACATGCTATTCTAGAGAAAAGACAACTGGTGATTACTTATCTAGGTGGGTGTGGTCAGAAAACGATTCGTACAGTCGAACCATTTAAACTAGTATTTAAAAAGAGAGATTGGTACCTTCATGCCTACTGTTGTTTGAAGGAAGAGTGGCGTTTTTTCAAATTGTCTAGAATTAGGAATTATCACCTAACAACTGAAACTGTGAATCAGAAAAATGTGGAGGATTGGGTTGATGGTTCAGATCAAGTGACACATCAAATCGAAGTTTCCTTGAAGTTTAGTCCCAAGCTTGCTTTCCGGGTTTATGAAGATTTTTCAGAAGATGAGATTAGCTTGGGGAAAGATGGGTGTTATTATGTCAAGACAGTCCTACCAGAGCATGAAAGCCTGTATACTTACCTCCTGTCTTATCTAGATGGGGTGGAAATACTCGCCCCCAATCATCTGAAGAAGGAATTGCTTTCTAGACTAGAAAAAATCCAAAAACTTTACAAACCTTGACAAAAGATGTCAGGGTTTTGGTGCTATACTAGAGATAGAAAGGAGAAGAACCAAATGAAATACGAATGGAGAAAAGAAGCAAAAGATCTTTATCAAGTGAAAGCTAGGCCCAGCATCCTGCAGGTACCAGGTCAATCCTATATCGTGATTGATGGTAAAGGTGATCCAAATCAAGAAGATTTTTCAGAACGCGTAGGGGCCTTATATGCCTTAGCCTATGCGATAAAGATGAAGTATAAAAAAGCTCCTCTGGATGAGGTTTACACTGATTTTACTGTCTTTCCTTTAGAAGGTGTATGGAAAAAGGAGAAGGAGGGAGAACTGGTAAAAAGTGAGCTTTCTTATAGCATTATGATTGGGCAACCCGATTTTATTACGAGAGAACTATTTGAAAAAGCTTTGGAAGAGGTCAAAATCAAGAAGCCAAATCTTCTTTATGAAGCTATTCGTTTTGAAATGATAGAAGAAGGCCAAAGTCTTGCTATGCTTCATGTAGGACCTTTTGATACTGAAAATGAGACTTTTGAAGAGATGGAGCATTTTTGTCAACTTCATAAACTCAAAAGAACTTCGGAAGTCCACCGAGAAATTTATCTCAATAACCTTCATCGAACGGAGCCAAGCAAATTAAAAACAATTCTTCGCTATCAAGTTCAAGAAGAGAATTAAAAAAAGAACAGGAAATCTTGTTTCCTGTTCTTTTTATGAGATTTATTCTTCTATTTCAGAAGCAATCTCTTCTGTTTTCTCAATTTTTTTGGCAGATTTGATTTGAATATTGCCATTGCTTGTCATGACTGCCTTGAGGTCTTTTTCACTTGGATTTTCAAGGTAGAAGTCAGTGATGGCATCCTCGATATGGTCTTGAATGGTACGGCGGAGTGGGCGTGCCCCCATTTTTGGATCATAACCTAAGTCAACCAACTTTTCCTTGACCTTGTCTGTCACATCGAGGTGGATATTGTTGCTAGAGAGGCGTTTGTTGACATCCGCTAGCATGAGTTCGACGATTTGGAGAAGGTTGTCCTTGCTGAGAGGTTTAAATTCGATGATGCCGTCAAAACGGTTCATAAACTCTGGGCTAAAGAAGTTACCGAGTTCACCAAGAACAGAGTTGGTTCGACCCTCACGAGCAGCTCCAAAACCAACGCTGGCTTCGGCCTTACCCGTACCGGCATTTGAGGTCATGATAATGATAGCATCCTTAAAGCTAACTGTACGTCCTTGCCCATCTGTCAAACGACCATCGTCCAAGACTTGAAGGAACATGTGCATGACATCTGGGTGGGCTTTCTCGACCTCATCGAGAAGGATGAGTGAGTAAGGATTGCGACGAACTTTTTCAGTCAGTTGCCCAGCTTCATCATAGCCTACATAGCCTGGAGGGGCTCCGACCAATTTAGCCACACTGTGTTTTTCCATGTATTCACTCATATCAAAGCGAATCATGCTGTCAGCAGAGCCAAAGAGCTCAATGGCTAGTTGTTTAGAGAGTTCTGTCTTACCGACACCAGTTGGTCCGACAAAGAGGAAGCTTCCGATTGGCCGGTTAGGAGTTCCAAGTCCAACACGATTACGACGGATGGCTTTGGCAATCTTATCGACAGCTTCATCTTGACCTATAACATGGGCCTTGAGGTCGTCTGCTAGATGGATAAGCTGAGACTGTTCTTTTTCTTTGAGTTCTCCAACAGGGATATTGGTTTTCTGCTCAATGATATGTTCGATTGTTTTCTCGCTGATGATTGGAGTATCCTGATCGGTCACCTTGTTTTTCTGCATTTCCTTGTACTTGGCAATCTGATCGCGGAAATAAGCAGCCTTTTCAAAATCTTCCTCTCGTGTAGCTTGAGCCTTGAGATTTTCAGCCTCAATCAAGCGCTGATCAATCACTTTAGGATCAACAAAGTTCAGTGTCAGATTCATCTTAGAACCAGCTTCGTCCAACAGGTCAATAGCCTTGTCTGGCAAGAAGCGGTCTTGGATGTAGCGGTTGGAAAGATTTGCAGCAGCTTCGATAGCAGCATCAGTATACTTGACGTGATGGTAGTCTTCGTATTTCTTTTGAACTCCTTTAAGGATGATAATGGTTTCTTCGACAGTTGGTTCATCTACCTTGACAGGCTGCATACGGCGCTCTAGAGCAGCATCTTTTTCAATGATGCGGTATTCATTGAGAGTAGTGGCACCAACCAGTTGCAATTCACCACGGGCAAGGGCTGGTTTGAGGATATTTCCTGCATCCATATTGCCATCGCCAGCAGATCCTGCACCAACAATTTCATGGATTTCATCGATAAAGAGGATGATGTCCTCACGTTTGCGGATTTCTTCCATGAGTTTTTGCATACGTTCTTCAAATTGGCCTCGAATCCCTGTTCCTTGGACTAGACTGACCACATCCAGACGGATGACCTGCTTGCCTTGAAGTTTATGGGGAACATCGCCATCGACAATCTTCTGAGCTAGACCTTCCACAACGGCTGTTTTACCAACACCCGGTTCTCCGATGAGGACAGGATTGTTCTTGGTTCGACGGTTGAGGATTTCGATAACGCGGATAATCTCCTCATCTCGACCGATAACAGGGTCAATATCTCCCCGACGAGCAATCTCAGTAATATTGATACCATATTCCTCTAGGAGTCCTTTTTCTTGGCTAGGAGGTGTTTGAAGCGGGCCTCGGTTTTGAGGTCCATAACCACCATTTCCTCCATATCCCCCACCAGATTGAGTTGGAGGGACGTTATTAGAAGAAGGTTTGAAATTGTTCAAATCATTGAAAAAGTCGCCGAAAGGATCAAAGTCATGATTATTTAAGTCAGTCATTCCTTTAAAGAGGGTATTATTTGGATCTGTTTTGATAATTTTATAGCAATTTTGACAGAGATCAATTTGCTTTTGCTGTCCATTGATATTGGTATACAGATGAATTGTTGAGTCGTTTATTTTACAGTTTTGACAGAGCATACATCTACCTCATTTCATTCTTATTCTTGGTCTAAGAAAAAGGTCAAGAATAGTCAAAGTTTTATACTCTCATTATAGCATGATTAAGGTGTAAAGCAAGTAAAAAGATTGGGAAGTGGTCGTTTTTAAAAGAGGGATTCATGGAGAATCCAGCGACATTGAAGGTAAGAAAAAATCCCATTTGTGGTGACAAAAAGGATTCTCATTTATCGGGCCTTACTGCCCGTTGTTTTTATATTAGTAAAGGAGTTCGTAGATCTCCATTGCAATCAAATCAATGCTATCAAAGGTATAAGTTTCACGAGCTTCTACATCGCGAAGGGTGAAGAGTGATCCATTTTCTTCGTCGTGGCTGTATGCAACTTCTGCGACAACAACACCTTCACGTTCAAAATTACGTTTTAGATTTCCACCATCTTTTGTCATTGCTTCTAGGCGGTTAATGATTCTAACCAAATGTGATTCCATTTTGATTCTCCTCCATTTCTTATCGTTTCTATTTTACCATAAACAAGAGGTAGTTGACTAGAAAAAAACTGTGATTTCTCTCTATTTCTCCATTCTATCAAGTTAATTGTTAAAATTAGGGAAAAAGGATTGAATTTTAATTCAATTCATGTTATAATCATACAATCTAATACATAGAAAGTTGATTGAATATGAATTTTTCTTTTTTACCAAAGTATTTACCATATTTTAACTATGGTGCTCTGATTACCGTATTGATTTCCATCCTTGTTGTCTGCTTAGGGACCATTATAGGTGTGTTACTGGCCTTTGCTCAGCGATCACGCTTTAAACCGCTCGTTTGGTTTGCGAATGTGTATGTTTGGATCTTCCGTGGTACTCCGATGATGGTTCAGATTATGATTGCCTTTGCTCTTATGCATATCAATGCTCCGACTATCCAAGTGGGAATTTTAGGAGTTGATCTTTCTCGTTTGATTCCTGGTATTCTGATTATTTCTATGAATAGTGGAGCTTACGTTTCAGAAACTGTTCGTGCGGGGATCAATGCGGTTCCTAAAGGGCAGTTAGAGGCTGCTTACTCTCTTGGTATTCGTCCGAAAAATGCCATGCGTTATGTCATTTTGCCACAAGCTATCAAAAATATTCTTCCAGCTCTAGGAAATGAATTTATCACCATTATCAAGGATAGTTCCCTCTTGTCGGCGATTGGGGTGATGGAGTTGTGGAATGGTGCAACGACAGTAGCAACAACAACTTATTTACCGTTGACTCCCCTTTTATTTGCAGCCTTTTATTACTTGATTATGACCTCTGTTTTGACAGTGGCGTTGAAAGCATTTGAAAAACATATTGGACAAGGAGACAAGAAATAATGACAGAAACCTTGATTAAAATTGAAGAACTACATAAGTCTTTTGGGAAAAATGAAGTTTTAAAAGGCATCAACCTTGAGATTAAACGAGGAGAAGTTGTGGTCATTATCGGTCCGTCAGGGAGCGGGAAATCAACCCTCCTTCGTTCGATGAATCTACTTGAAGAAGCAAGTAAAGGTAAGGTTATCTTTGAAGGAGTTGATATCACAGATAAGAAAAATGACCTTTTTGCCATGCGTGAAAAGATGGGTATGGTATTCCAACAATTCAACCTCTTTCCCAATATGACAGTGATGGAAAATATCACTTTGTCACCAATTAAAACCAAAGGTGAAAGCAAGGAAGTTGCGAAGAAAAGAGCACAGGAACTGTTAGAAAAAGTTGGCTTGCCAGACAAGGCGACGGCTTATCCACAGAGTTTGTCAGGTGGTCAGCAACAACGGATTGCTATTGCACGTGGACTTGCTATGGAACCAGATGTTTTGCTCTTTGATGAGCCGACTTCAGCCCTAGACCCTGAGATGGTTGGAGAAGTTCTAGCTGTTATGCAAGACCTCGCCAAGTCAGGGATGACCATGGTGATTGTGACTCATGAAATGGGCTTTGCGCGTGAGGTAGCAGACCGTGTTATCTTTATGGCGGATGGAGTTGTTGTCGAAGATGGAACACCAGAGGAGATTTTCGATCAAACAAAAGAACAACGGACCAAGGAATTTTTGAGTAAGGTTTTGTAAGACCTCATTTTTAGAAGAAATGGAGTAGGCATCATGGCATCCAGTAAAGAGTATTTAGATTTTATTCTCGAACAGCTATCAGAGTTAGAGGAGATGAGTTATCGTCCAATGATGGGAGAGTATATCCTTTATTATCGTGGGAAAATCATTGGTGGAATCTATGATAATCGTTTGTTACTGAAGCCTGTGAAGGTGGTCATGGATCAATTGGAACAAACTAGGTTTGAACGACCTTATGAAGGAGCCAAAGAGATGATTTTACTAGAAGACCTTGAAGATAAGTCATTTCTAGCGGGACTGATCAGGGATATGTATGAAGTCTTACCGGCTCCAAAAGTTAAAAAGAAAGCATGACAGATTTACCTAATATCAATAGGCACTAAAAGCTCGACAAGAGCTTTTTATTATAGTTTCAAACTATAAGGTCTATTAGTCAAGAAGTGTTAGAATGGCAAGGTGTTTTTTGATATAATAGAGGATATTTGACAGAAAAGAGAAGTGATATGACACAGATTATTGATGGGAAGGCTCTTGCAGCTAAGTTACAAGGACAGCTGGCTGAAAAGACGGCCAAACTAAAGGAAGAAACAGGTTTAGTTCCAGGTTTAGTGGTTATTTTGGTTGGGGACAATCCAGCCAGTCAAGTCTACGTTCGCAACAAGGAACGGTCAGCTCTTGCTGCAGGATTCCATAGTGAAGTAGTGCGAGTTCCTGAAACTATTACACAAGAAGAATTGTTAGACTTGATTGCCAAATACAATCAAGATCCAGCTTGGCATGGGATTTTGCTCCAGTTGCCTTTACCTAAACATATTGACGAAGAGGCTGTTTTGTTTGCCATTGATCCAGAAAAGGATGTGGATGGTTTTCATCCGCTAAACATGGGGCGTCTATGGTCTGGGCATCCAGTCATGATTCCATCAACACCAGCTGGCATTATGGAGATGTTCCGTGAGTATGACATTGAGCTAGAAGGAAAAAATGCGGTCGTTATTGGTCGTTCAAATATCGTTGGAAAACCGATGGCCCAGCTTCTTGTAGACAAGAATGCTACTGTTACTCTAACTCATTCCCGTACAAAAGATCTAGCTCAAGTAGCATCGCAAGCGGATATTCTTGTCGTAGCTATCGGTCGCGCCAAGTTTGTGACTGCTGACTTTGTCAAACCGGGTGCAGTTGTCATTGATGTAGGGATGAACCGAGATGAAAATGGCAAGCTTTGTGGAGATGTTGACTATGATGCCGTTGCACCACTTGCCAGCCACATCACGCCAGTTCCTGGTGGAGTTGGCCCTATGACCATTACCATGCTGATGGAGCAAACCTATGAAGCAGCGCTTCGTACACTGAACAAGGATTAGGAAAATGAAATTCGTATTTGATCTGGATGGGACGCTGTCTTTCGACTATATGACCATAGATGAGGAGATTCAGCAGGTTCTTTTAAAGGCTGAAGATTATGGGCATGAGGTTGTGTTTGCCTCAGCTCGCTCTTATCGGGATTGTTTGGGTTTATTAGGCCCTGAACTCAGTCAGCGCTTGGTCATAGGGTTGAATGGCGGTGTAGCCTATCATTTGGGGAAGGGTATCTTTGAAAGGAATCTCGATGCTAGAGTTTATCAGGCGCTAGTGGATTATTGCCAGACTTATAATCTCCCTTTCTTTGTAGATGATTGCTTTGACTATAGTGGTCAGATTGTAGAGAAGATTCCATTTTTCTCCAGTGTGGATCCCCTAAAGGTGGCTCGTCATCAGAAACTTGAGGACTTAGGGACTCCGATTAAGGTAGTCGTTTATATGGGTGACCATGAGGAGTTGCTTGATGATCTACTTGGTCAGTTAGAAAGACTGGGGCAGGCTCATCTCTCCTATCATGCGCATGAAAAGTGCCTTTATGTTAATCCCTTGGATACTCATAAGGCGACAACTGTTGAAAAATTATGTGGGGAGAACTTCATCGCTTTTGGAAATGACCAAAACGATATTGAACTATTTAAAACGTCTCTCTATTCTGTCCAGATAGGAGATTTTGCCGGCCTTACTCCATATGCAGATGACACGTTAGAGCTAAAAGGAGCTCCTTCTCCAGCAGTGGCAGCTAAAATCTTACAGACCTTTGCGGAATTTAAGGGAAAATAGATAAAAGGAGGTCTGAACCTCCTTTTGTAGTATAATAGAGTGAGAGGGAAAAAACGATGAAAGTGATTGATCAAGCTTTACTAGAAAAAGTCATTATTGAACGTTCTCGTCACAGCCATAAGGGAGATTACGGGCGTCTGCTCTTGCTGGGAGGGATCTATCCTTATGGGGGAGCTATCATCATGTCAGCCATTGCAACTGTCAAAAGTGGGGCAGGGTTGGTGACTGTTGGCACGGATAAGGAGAATATCTCAGCCCTGCACAGCCATTTACCTGAAGCAATGGCCTTTTCTCTAAAGGATAAAGCATTACTAAAAGAACAGTTGGAAAAGGCAGAAGTTGTCTTGTTAGGTCCGGGTTTGCGAGAGGATGCATTTGGAGAAGAACTTGTAAAACTAGTTTTTGACAGTCTCAGAAAAGACCAGATTTTGATTGTAGACGGCGGTGCTTTGGGCATCTTAGCAAAAGGTCAGTTACCATTTCCTTCCAGTCAGCTTATCCTAACTCCCCACCAAAAGGAATGGGAAAGATTATCTGGTATAGCTCTTGATCATCAAAATACAGAGACGACTGCTAGGGCTCTTTCATCTTTTCCTCAAGGAACGATTCTAGTTGAGAAGGGTCCAGCGACTCGTATCTGGCAAGCAGGCAAACCTGAATACTATCAACTGGAGGTTGGAGGACCCTATCAAGCAACTGGTGGGATGGGAGATACTCTAGCTGGGATGATTGCAGGTTTTGCAGGTCAGTTTCACCAAGTCAGCCTCTATGAGAGAGTGGTGGTAGCAACCCACCTTCATTCAGCTATCGCGCAAGAACTAGCTCAAGAACACTATCTTGTCTTGCCAACAGAAATTAGCAAGACACTTCCGAAAACAATGAAAAAAATATCCCAAAAAGGCAGCTAATACCTTGGTTGTCTTTTTATGTTGATGTAGCTTTGTTGATAAGTTTTTCAAATACTTCAGAACTGGCAAGTAACTGCTAAACTTGCGAGAAATTCTCACTTTTAAGGTCTTGATTTTTAATCAAACTCGAAAGTGAAGCAAGATTGTTATCAAAGTTGAGGGGTGTCAAATCATGCTTTTTTTGATATAATTTTTAATGATGAATGCGAGAAATGATCGGTATGTGGTCGTTGATTTAGAGGCGACCAGCACCGGAAGCAAGGCAAAAATTATTCAAGTAGGCATTGTGGTGATTGAGAATGGTGAAATTATCGATCAGTATGCGACTGATGTCAATCCTCACGAACCCTTGGATTCTCATATCAAAGAATTAACAGGTCTGACCGATCAGCGTTTGGCTGCGGCACCAGAATTTTCTCAGGTGGCTGGAAAAATTTTTGAATTGGTTAAGGACGGTATTTTTGTTGCGCACAATGTACAGTTTGATGCCAACCTTCTGGCGGAATTTCTCTTTTTTGAAGGATATGAATTGCGCACACCGCGGGTGGATACAGTTGAGCTTGCCCAGGTTCTGTATCCTCAGTTTGAAAAGTATAACTTAGGTATCCTTTGTCAAGAGTTGGGAATTGAGCTGGAACATGCCCACACTGCCCTGTCAGATGCTCAGGCAACAGCTGAACTCTTGCTTTACATGCGTCAAAAACTTTTTGAGCTACCTAAAGGGCTCTTAGAAAGCTTGTTAGACCTTGCAGACAACCTTCTCTATGAAAGTTATCTGTTGATTGAGGAGGTTTACCAGCAACAATCTCTCTTATCTTCGCCAGACTTGATGGAGCTTCATGGGCTTTTCCTCAGAAAGGAAAGCAAAGCCTTAGTCCCACGAAAGTTATCCAAAGACTTTGCTAAAAACATTTCTTTATTGGGGCTGGAGGAGCGACCGCAACAGATGGAATTTGCGGAGAAGATTGAGCAATTATTGGAAGAACACCAGACTTCCTTTATCCAAGCCCAAACGGGACTGGGCAAGACTTATGGTTATCTCCTCCCAGCTTTGAACTTGGAGAGTCAAGTAGGTATCCTAGTGAGTGTTCCGACCAAAATTCTTCAAAATCAAATCATGCAAGAAGAAGGTCAGCGCTTAAAAGAGGTTTTCCATCTGGAGATTCATAGTCTCAAGGGTCCTCAAAACTATTTAAAACTGGATGCCTTTCACAGAGTTCTCCATCGATCAGAGTCCAATCGCCTTTTCACACGCTTTAAAATGCAGTTGCTTATCTGGCTAACAGAGTCAGAGACAGGTGACTTGGACGAAATCGGGCAGCTTTATCGCTACCAGCACTTTCTGCCAGAACTAGTCCACGATGGCAAGCTTTCAAAGAAAAGTTTATTTGCCACAGAGGATTTTTGGAAACGAGGGCAGGAAAAGGCCAAGACCAGTCGTGTTCTTCTGACCAATCATGCCTATCTGGTCACTCGTTTGGAAGACAATCCAGAGTTTATCGACAACCGTTTGGTGATTTTGGATGAAGCTCAAAAAATGCTACTAGCTCTCGAAAATCTAGCCCAGCAGGCTTACCGCCTTGAGGAACTTGTAACTCAAATTGAAAAGTCCTTGGAGTCAGAAGAAGATTTGATTCAGAAACGCTTGCTTGAGAGTATAGGTTTTGAATGTCGTTACTTGATGGAGCACTACCAGTCAGGCCTTAAGAATGGAAAGTGGTTGGATTCTCTTGAACAGTTGCGCCAGCATTTTTCGGAGCTAGCTCTCCCAGAGTATAGAGAGATTGCAAACTTTTTCACCTCGGACCGTGAATTTTGGCTTGCTACAGCAGAGAAATCGAGCAAGGATGTCTTGATTTGTTCAAGTAAAAAAGGCCGCTTTATACTAGCAGACTTATTGCCAGAAGATTGTAGGCTCCTAGGAGTATCGGCCACTCTTGAAATCAGCAATCGGGTTTCCCTAGCAGATTTATTGGGATTTCCGGATGCTCCGCTTGTTAGGCTTGATGTAGCAAAACAGGAGCAACAAGAAGTCTTTCTAGTCGATGATTTTCCTCTTGTGACAGAAGTTTCACCTGTTGACTATGCTAGTGAAGTGGCTTCTGTTATCCGAAGGTTACAAGCCTTTCAAGAACCCATACTGGTCTTGTTTACTTCAAAAGAAATGCTGCTGGCAGTTTCGGACCTGCTCGACCAACCGCATCTAGCTCAGTATAAAAATGGGGAACCAAGTCAACTGAAAAAACGTTTTGAAAAAGGTGAACGCAAGATCTTGCTTGGAACAGGTAGTTTCTGGGAAGGGGTTGATTTTTCAACCCATCCTTGCGTGATCCAAGTGATTCCGAGATTGCCTTTCCAAAATCCCCAAGAGCCTTTAACAAAAAAATTAAACCAGGAACTGCGTCAAGAAGGGAAAAATCCTTTCTATGATTATCAGTTACCGATGGCGATCATTCGGCTAAAACAAGCCCTTGGTCGTACTGTTAGACGGCCCAACCAAGGTTCGGTTGCTGTAATCTTAGACAGTCGTGTTGTCAGCAAGCGTTACGGCAAACAAATCGCCCAGACCTTGTCAAAAGAAAGGGCTGTTCAGGTTCTTTCTAGAGAACAGCTAGAGCCTGCTGTAGCTGAATTTCTCCAATCCCGTCGCAATAGAATGAAAGAAAAATCCCAGAAAGAGAAAAGGTAAAAAATATGAAACGATCCTTCGACTCTCGAGTCGATTACAGCCTCCTTCTACCAGTGTTTTGTTTACTGGTGATTGGAGTAGTGGCCATTTATATAGCAGTTAGTCATGACTATCCAAATAATGTATTACCAATTCTAGGTCAGCAAATCGCATGGATTGCCTTGGGGCTTGTCATTGGATTTGTGGTCATGTTCTTTAATACCGAGTTTTTATGGAAGGTGACTCCCTATCTTTATGGTCTAGGGTTGGCTTTGATGGTCCTCCCCCTTGTTTTCTACAATCCAAATCTTGTAGCGTCAACAGGTGCCAAGAACTGGGTATCGATTGGTGGAACGACACTTTTCCAGCCATCGGAATTCATGAAGATTTCCTATATCTTGATGTTGGCTCGAGCCATTGTAAGATTCACTCAAAAACACAAGGAATGGCGACGGACTATTCCCTTGGATTTCCTATTGATTGGTTGGATGATTGCTTTTACCATCCCAGTCTTGATCCTCTTAGCCCTACAAAGTGACTTGGGGACTGCCTTGGTCTTTGTAGCTATTTTTTCCGGTATGGTTCTCCTTTCAGGTGTTTCGTGGAAGATTATCATTCCTGTTTTTGCGACAGGAGTGACTGCTGTTGCAGGCTTCATGGCCATCTTTATAAGCAAGGATGGACGTGCCTTCTTGCATCAGATTGGGATGCCAACTTACCAGATCAACCGCATTTTGGCTTGGCTCAATCCCTTTGACTTCGCGCAAACAACGACTTACCAACAGGCGCAGGGACAAATTGCGATTGGAAGTGGTGGCTTGTTTGGACAAGGTTTCAATGTGTCCAATCTCCTCATTCCAGTACGCGAGAGTGATATGATTTTTACGGTGATTGCTGAAGATTTTGGCTTTATTGGTTCAGTCTTTTTGGTTGCCCTGTACTTACTTCTTATCTATCGGATGTTGAAGATTACACTTAAGTCAAACAATCAGTTCTACACCTATATCTCGACTGGTTTTATCATGATGTTGCTCTTCCATATCTTTGAAAATATCGGTGCCGTGACAGGCTTACTTCCTTTGACAGGGATTCCTCTGCCTTTCATTTCTCAAGGGGGGTCCGCAATTATTAGTAACCTTATCGGAGTCGGTCTTCTCTTATCTATGAGTTACCAGACCAATCTAGCGGAGGAGAAAAGTGGAAAAGTTCCATTCAAACGAAAGAAAGTCGTCCTAAAACAAATCAAATAAGGAGGCCACTATGGCAACAGTAGCAGTTATCTTAGCCCAGGGTTTTGAAGAAATTGAAGCCTTGACAGTAGTTGATGTCTTGCGTCGAGCAAACATTTCATGTGATATGGTAGGATTTGAAGAGCAGGTGACAGGATCACATGGCATTCAGGTAAAAGCCGACCGTATCTTTGATGGTGATTTGTCTGACTATGACTTGGTAGTTCTTCCAGGTGGCATGCCAGGATCAGCTCACCTACGGGATAATCCAGCCCTCATTTCTGAGATTAAAGCCTTTGACCAAGCTGGAAAGAAAATTGCAGCCATCTGTGCAGCCCCAATCGCTCTCAATCAAGCAGGTGTCCTGAAAGATAAGCACTTTACTTGTTATGACGGGGTTCAGGAGCAAATTACTGATGGAATTTATCAAAAGCAAACAGTGGTTGTAGATGGCAATCTAACAACCAGCCGAGGACCGTCAACCGCACTTGCCTTTGCCTATAAGCTCGTAGAGCAATTAGGAGGAGACGCCGAAAGTTTACGAGTCGGCATGCTCTATCGAGATGTCTTTGGAAATCAACAGTAAAACGAGAGTTCGGCTCTCGTTTTTTACTTGGAAAAATCTAGGAAATCATCGCTTTTTTCATAAAAAAATGGTATAATGAAGGGTATGAAATATCACGACTATATATGGGATTTAGGTGGTACCCTATTGGATAATTATGAGACTTCTACAGCAGCCTTTGTAGAAACCTTAGCCCAATATGGAATAGAGCAAGAACACGACCGTGTCTACGAAGCTTTGAAGGTTTCGACAGCTTTTGCCATCGAGAAGTTTGCACCAGATATCGAGGGGTTTTTAGAGAACTATAAAGAAAATGAAGCGCGTGAGCTAGAGCATCCAGTTTTGTTTGAGGGAATTCCAGAATTACTCAAAGACATTTCGGACAAGGGTGGTCGCCATTTCTTAGTTTCTCATCGAAATGACCAAGTGCTAGAACTTCTTGCTAAGACCCAGATAGCGAACTACTTCACCGAGGTGGTGACTGCCAGTTCTGGCTTTAAACGGAAACCAGATCCTGAGTCCATGATTTATTTACGTGATAAATATCATATTACATCTGGTTTGGTCATTGGTGACAGAAATATTGATGTAGAAGCAGGTAAAGCTGCTGGCTTAGATGCCTATCTTTTTAATAACGTTGCGACATTGAGACAAGCAATAGACATGTAAGAAAAGGGAAAAAATGACAGAAGAAATCAAAAATCAACAGGCACAAGATTATGATGCCAGCCAAATTCAAGTTTTGGAGGGACTTGAAGCTGTTCGTATGCGTCCAGGTATGTATATTGGATCGACTTCAAAAGAAGGTCTTCACCATCTAGTATGGGAAATCGTTGATAACTCAATTGACGAAGCCCTAGCTGGATTTGCCAGCCACATCCAAGTCTTTATAGAGCCTGATAATTCCATCACTGTTGTGGATGATGGGCGTGGAATTCCTGTTGATATTCAGGAAAAAACAGGACGTCCCGCTGTTGAGACCGTCTTTACAGTTCTTCACGCTGGAGGAAAATTCGGCGGTGGCGGATACAAGGTTTCAGGGGGATTGCACGGTGTAGGATCATCAGTAGTAAATGCTCTTTCAACCCAACTAGATGTCCATGTTCACAAAAACGGCAAAATTCATTACCAAGAATACCGTCGTGGTCATGTAGTTGCTGATCTTGAGGTGGTTGGAGATACGGATAAAACGGGAACAACAGTTCACTTCACACCAGATCCAGAGATTTTTACAGAAACAACAACTTTTGACTTTGAAAAATTAAACAAACGTATTCAAGAACTAGCCTTTTTGAACCGAGGCCTTCGAATCTCCATCACAGATAAGCGTGAAGGTCTCGAACAGACTAAACATTACCACTATGAGGGTGGGATTGCTAGCTACGTTGAATATATCAACGAGAACAAGGATGTGATCTTTGATACACCAATCTACACAGACGGTGAGATGGATGATATCACAGTTGAAGTAGCCATGCAGTACACAACCGGTTACCACGAAAACGTTATGAGTTTCGCCAATAACATTCACACCCATGAAGGTGGAACACATGAGCAAGGTTTCCGTACAGCTCTGACGCGTGTTATCAATGATTATGCCCGCAAGAATAAGCTACTAAAAGACAATGAAGATAACCTAACAGGAGAAGATGTCCGTGAAGGTTTGACAGCAGTTATCTCAGTTAAGCATCCAAATCCGCAGTTTGAAGGACAAACCAAGACCAAACTGGGGAATAGTGAAGTAGTCAAGATTACCAATCGCCTCTTCAGCGATGCCTTCTCTGATTTCCTCATGGAAAATCCTCAGATTGCTAAGCGTATCGTGGAAAAAGGGATTTTGGCTGCCAAGGCTCGTGTGGCTGCCAAGCGTGCGCGTGAAGTCACTCGTAAGAAATCTGGCTTGGAAATTTCCAATTTGCCAGGAAAACTAGCAGACTGTTCTTCTAACAACCCTGCTGAAACTGAACTCTTCATCGTCGAAGGAGACTCAGCTGGTGGATCAGCCAAATCTGGTCGTAACCGTGAGTTCCAGGCTATCCTTCCAATTCGTGGTAAAATCTTGAACGTTGAAAAAGCTAGCATGGATAAAATCCTTGCCAACGAAGAAATTCGCAGCCTTTTCACAGCCATGGGAACAGGATTTGGGGCAGAATTTGATGTCACTAAGGCTCGTTACCAAAAACTCGTTTTGATGACCGATGCCGATGTTGATGGAGCCCACATTCGAACTCTCTTGCTAACCTTGATTTATCGCTATATGAAACCAATCTTAGAAGCTGGATATGTCTACATTGCCCAACCGCCAATTTACGGAGTAAAAGTTGGAAGTGAGATTAAAGAATACATCCAGCCAGGTGCGGATCAAGAAATTAAACTCCAAGAAGCCTTAGCACGTCATAGTGAAGGGCGTTCAAAACCAACCATCCAACGTTATAAAGGTTTGGGAGAAATGGATGACCACCAATTGTGGGAAACAACCATGGATCCTGAACATCGCTTGATGGCGCGTGTTTCGGTAGATGATGCTGCCGAAGCAGATAAAATCTTTGATATGTTGATGGGAGATCGAGTAGAACCTCGTCGCGAATTTATCGAAGAAAACGCTGTTTACAGTACACTTGACGTCTAAAAAATGTGGGAAATAGTTCCCTTGGTTTAAAAAATATGATATAATCATTACGATTGTTTCTAGTATAAAAGGAGTTTGATATGTCTAATGGACAACTAATTTATCTAATGGTTGCAATTGCAGTCATTCTGATCTTAGCTTATGTAACAGCCATCTTTTTACGTAAGCGTAATGTAAGCAGATTAACGGCCCTTGAAGAAAGAAAAGAAGAACTCTACAACCTTCCTGTAAATGATGAGGTTGAAGCCGTTAAAAACATGCACTTGATTGGTCAAAGTCAGGTGACCTTCCGTGAATGGAACCAAAAATGGGTTGATTTATCTCTGAACTCATTTGCTGATATCGAAAATCACCTCTTTGAAGCTGAAAGCTACAACAATTCTTTCCGTTTTTTCAAAGCTGCTCACAAGATTGATCAAATTGAAAGCCAAATCGGCTTGATTGAAGAAGATATTGCAGCTATTCGCAATGCCCTTTCTGATCTTGAAAAACAAGAATCTAAGAATAGTGGCCGTGTCCTTCATGCCTTGGACTTGTTTGAATCCCTTCAACATACCGTTGCAGAAGACTCGGAGAAATATGGGAAGGCCCTTCCTGAGATTGAGAAACAATTGGAAAACATCCAATCTGAATTCTCTCAATTTGTTACCCTAAATTCATCAGGTGACCCGGTTGAAGCGGCAGCAATTCTTGATTCAACTGAAAATCATATTCTCGCTTTGACACACATCGTTGAGCGAATTCCAGCTCTTGTTGAAACCTTGACAAAGGAACTGCCAGAACAATTGGCAGATTTGGAAGAAGGTTATCGCAAGCTGTTGGATGCCAACTACCACTTTACAGAAACAGATATTGAATCCCGTTTCCAACTTTTGCATGAGTCTTTGAAAAATAATCAAGAAAATATTCGTCAGTTGGAATTGGACAATGCAGAGTATGAAAATAATCGCATCCAAGAAGAAATCAACGCACTTTATGATATCTTCACTCGTGAAATTGCAGCTCAAAAAGTGGTTGAAAGTCTTCTTTCGACATTACCAACTTATCTCAACCACTTGAAAGAAAATAATCAGGTGCTTGTTCAAGATCTTGAACGCTTGACTAAAACCTACCTTCTTCCTGAAAGCGATGGCAATCATGTTCGTCGTCTTCAAGCAGAATTGGCTGCACTTGATACAGCAATCATGGAAGTGACAGAGGATCAAGGTGAGTCAACACAAGCCTACTCTGCTCTTGAAGAACAGTTGGAAATGCTTCAAAGCAACCTCAAGGATATTGAGGATGAGCAAATCTCTGTTAGCGAACGACTTGCGCAAATTGAAAAAGACGACCTCAATGCTCGCCAAAAAGCAAATGTCTATGTGAACCGTTTGCACACTATCAAACGTTACATGGAGAAGAGAAACTTGCCAGGTATTCCTCAAAGTTTCTTGAAACTTTTCTTTACTGCAAGTCATAACACAGAAGATTTGATGGCAGAGTTAGAACAACCACAAGTGAATATTGAATCAGTTAAACGTATTCTTGAAATTGCGACTAATGATATGGAAGCACTTGAAACAGAAACCTATGATATCGTTCAATATGCAACCTTGACGGAGCAACTACTCCAATACTCAAACCGTTACCGTTCATTCGATGAGCGTATCCAAGAGGCCTTCAACGAAGCGCTTGAAATTTTTGAAAAAGAGTTTGACTACCAGGCATCATTTGAAAAAATTTCACAAGCCTTGGAAGTTGCTGAACCAGGGGTTACAAACCGTTTTGTAACTTCATATGAGAAAACACGTGAAGCGATTCGTTTTTAAAAATAGAAGCTTAGAAGATTTCTAAGCTTTTTTCTTTTCCTAAAAAAAGACAGAATCCCTGTTTATCATTGAAATAATAGCCTCGATTTGATATGATGGAAATATGAAAAAAAATAGAGCGAAACGTGTTTCTCACGATAAAACGAGAAGGCTATTGCTTTCCCTTGTTGGAATCTTAGGAATTGCTACGATTCTATTAGGGAGTGCTATTGGTTATAAGCTACTACAAAAGCAATCTTACGAACAAAAAATTGAAGCGCTAAAAAGCGAAAAGGACCAGCAATTCAACTCAGGTAGTCAGAAGGACCATTTCCGAAAAGGTCAAGCTGAGGTGATTGCCTACTACCCTCTGCAAGGAGAGGAAGTCATTGCGTCTGTTAGAGAAAAAATCAACCAGGATATCAAAGAAAAGCTGGAAGATAAAGAGGATTTGGTCTTTTATTATACTGAGCAGTTGGACCCAGTCTTAAAGGGAGTTGTTGCTCGTAGTATCAGTAAGCAAGTTTACGATTTGTCTGCATCAAAGGTTGAAGAAAAAGAAAAAACTTCTTTAGGGAAAATTTTCTTGACTGAAGATGGGAAAGATTTTGACCTCAGCAAACTCTTCAAAGATGCAAGCAAAGCTAAGGAACTCTTACTGAGTCAAATCAAATCAACTCTAGAAGATAAGAAACTTGACCAGGCAAAAATTGATCAAGTTATAAAGAGCTTCACAGACCAAGAATTGACATCTTGGAGCTTTGATTATAAGGATAGTCAAATCATCCTTTATCCTGCTAATCCAGGGGAGACTTTGGAGGAAATTGCCTTACCAATATCCAGTTTCTTTGATGTATTGGAGTCCTCTTATCTATTAGAAAAGGATGCTGAACTTTACCAAGCATACTTTGCTAAGAAAAATAAAAAAGTTGTAGCCTTGACCTTTGACGATGGTCCAAATCCTACTACAACCACGCAAGCTTTGGATACTTTAGCTAAATATGGTGTAAAAGCAACCTTCTTTGTACTTGGTAAAAACATTGCAGGTAATGAAAATCTTCTAAAACGAATGAAATCAGAAGGTCATGTTGTAGGAAACCACAGCTGGAGTCATCCCGTTCTTTCACAACTTTCGCTCGAAGATGCTAAAAAGCAAATTACTGATACAGAAGATTTGTTAACTCAAGTTTTAGGATCAAGCTCTAAACTGATGCGTCCACCTTATGGTGCCATCACTGATGATATTCGAAACGGCCTTGATTTAAGCTTCATCATGTGGGACGTGGATAGTTTGGACTGGAAGAGTAAAAACGAGACAGCCATTTTGACAGAGATTCAACGTCAGGTTCGCAATGGTTCTATCATCCTCATGCATGATATCCATGGTCCTTCAGTTAATTCTCTACCAAGTGTCATTGAGTATTTAAAGGGTGAAGGGTATACATTTGTGACCGTTCCTGAATTGCTCAATTCTCGCTTGAAAGCTCACGAGATGTATTACGATCGTGATCAATAATTGTTAAAATCTAAAGGGGCAAGTGTTCTGATAATCAGAATTTTGTTTCTTTAGATTTTCTTCACATAGAAAGGAAAAACGATGAAATCTTACACCCTTAATAATGGAGTTTCAATTCCTGTACTAGGATTTGGAACATGGAAAGCTGAAAATGGAGAAGTAGCCTACCAAGCCGTTTTAGAAGCCTTAAAGGCTGGTTATCGTCATATCGATACTGCAGCTATCTATAAAAATGAGGAAAGTGTTGGTCGTGCTATTCGAGATAGCGGTCTTCCACGACAAGAAATCTTTGTAACGACCAAACTCTGGAATACCAATCACAGCTATGATGAAGCTCGCCAAGCATTTGAAGAATCAATGGAAAAACTGGGATTGGATTATCTAGATTTGTACCTGATCCATTGGCCAAATCCAAAACCACTAAGAGAAAATGAGGCATGGAAAACTCGCAATGCCGATGTCTGGAGAGCGATGGAGGACCTTTACCAAGAAGGAAAAATCCGTGCTATCGGCGTTAGTAATTTCCTTCCTCATCATTTGGATGCCTTACTTGAGACAGCAAGAATCATCCCAGCGGTCAATCAGGTACGCTTGGCACCAGGAGTTTATCAAGAGGAAGTGGTTGACTACTGTAGAGAGAAAGGAATTCTCTTAGAGGCTTGGGGACCATTTGGGCAAGGGGAGCTGTTTGAAAAGAAAGAAGTCCAAGAAATTGCTGATAAGCATGGGAAATCAGTGGCTCAAATCGCCTTGGCTTGGAGCTTGGCAGAAGGATTTTTACCCCTACCTAAGTCAGTGACAGCCTCTCGCATCCAGAGCAATCTTGACTGTTTTGGAATTGAACTCAGCAAAGACGAGCGAGAAGTCTTAAAGACAATTTCAGTGACTTCGGGCGCACCTCGTGTTGATGAGATGGATTTTTAGTTTGCGAAATCTATTTATACCGAAATAACAAAGACTAGGAATTTTAAATCCTAGTCTTTTTATGTATAAAAAATCTAAATTATTTGTATAATAAAATAATTTTATGAATTGAAATATAGGAACGAACTTAGAAAATATTGGTTTGATGGAACAAATAACACGAATGATAAAATTAAATAAGAAAAATATATACGTAAATATTACATTTTTGTGACAATTCAGATTTTTATGAAAATTTATGATTATTTGCGTTATAATAGGTATACTTTAAAGAAAAAGGAGATTATTTATGAATAGACGACAACGTTTTTCATTAAGGAAATACAAATTTGGTCTTGCTTCAGTTTTATTGGGAACTGCTTTGGTTTTTGGAGCAAGTCAAGTCAGTGCCAATGAGCAGAGTACAGGTGAAAATCAAGCCCAAACTCAGGCAATCAAGACAGAACTAAAAGACGATAAACACTCAAACTCTACGACTGACTTAACTACCACTAATGGGATAGCTCCAGTAGTTGGAGAGAGACAAGAAGTTGAAACTTCTAAAGAGGATACTAGTAAACAAGATGCTAAGGTAGAAGCTCCGGTTGATAAAACTGCTGAATCCCAAGAATCAGGAAAAGATAGCGCAGTTGCAAAAGAAGTAGACCAAGGTGTCGTTCAAAAAGAAACAACAGTCGCTACCAGTCCAGCGCCTGCTACTGAGAAGGCTTCTGAGTTGGAGAAAAAAGAGGCTCAAGCAACGACAGCTCCTAAAACTACTGGAGAAACAGTAAGTACTGAAAAAGAACAAGAAAAAGCTGAGTCTGCAAAACCCAATAGTCTTTCAAGCAATGATATCATCACAGTACCGAAAACTTGGAAGGCTGGTTACAAGGGGACTGGGACCGTTGTTGCCATTATTGACTCAGGGCTTGATTTGAATCATGAGGTTCTTCGAATTTCAGACCCGTCAAAAGCAAAATTTAAAAACAAGGAAGCCATCGAAGCAGCTAAAAAGGCTGCTGGAATCGACTACGGTAAATGGTATAGCGATAAGGTTGTCTATGCCTATGACTACTTTGACGGAACAGATAAGATCAAAGAAGCAGAAAGAACTTCTCATGGGATGCACGTAACAGGGATTGCGGCTGGAAACCCTGATAAAGAAGCACCAAATGGTGAAAAGGTCTATGGTGTTGCGCCAGAAGCCCAAGTCATGTTTATGCGTGTCTTTTCAGACCGCCAAAAAACGACCAGTTCGGCCCTTTATGTAAAAGCGATTGATGACGCAGTTGCCTTGGGAGCAGATGCCATTAATATGAGTTTGGGATCTAGCACTGGTTCTATGGTCGATGCTGGTTCTGATATTGTGGATGCCATCAAACGGGCTCGTGCCAAGGGAGTGTCTGTTCTTATCTCAGCAGGAAATAGCAATACATTCGGAAATGGTTATTCAAAACCACTAGCTGAAAACCCAGACTATGGCTTGGTTGGAAATCCATCCACTGTTGAGGATTCGATTTCAGTTGCTTCTGTCAACAATAAAACATTGACAACAGCCGTTTTTGAAGTCAAAGGTCTAGAGGGAAATGCCGGCCTTCATAACGGAAAATTTGATTATAATCAACCTGAAGCAGATAAGGACTTTGAAAAAGGAAAAGAGTACGAATACGTCGAAGCAGGGTTAGGTCGTGAAGAAGATTTTGCGAAGTTGGATTTAACTGGGAAACTTGCCCTCATTCAGCGTGGAGCCATGAACTTTTCAGAGAAGATCAAAAATGCACGAAAACACGGTGCAGTTGGTGCTTTGATCTACAATAATGTAGAAGGTGCAAACATCAATATGTCTATTGATGATGAAGCAAAGAAAATTCCTTCTGTATTTATTTCTAAACAGTATGGTGAAGCCTTAAAATCAGGAAACTACAAGATTGTTTTTAATGGTAAGATGGATAATCGTCCTTCTGATGTAGCCAATCAGCTATCTGACTTTTCAAGTTGGGGAGTGACTACCGATGGACAATTGAAACCAGACGTGACAGCTCCTGGCGGCAATATTTACTCATCCTTTAATGACAATACCTATGGTAGTATCAGCGGAACCAGTATGGCGGCTCCTCACGTTACGGGTGTTGCAGTTCTGGTTAAGGAATACCTTCAAAAACACCATCCAGAATTGACTCCTGAGCAAGTATCAGAGACTGTCAAGGCCTTGATCATGTCAACTGCAAAACCACATGTTAATAAGGACACAGGCACTTATACCTCTCCTCGTCAGCAAGGTTCTGGTATTGTGGATACAGCTGCTGCAGTGTCAACAGACCTCTATGTAACGGGTGAAAATGGCTATCCAAGCGTGACTTTAGGAAATGTTGGAGATCAATTTACTTTCAAGGTCACTGTACACAATATTTCAGATACTGACCGTACTCTCAAGATGGTAGTGAATACCAATACAGACGAGGTCCAAGATGGAAAATTCACCCTTCGACCTCGAAAACTAACGGAGACAGTCTGGCCTGAAGTGACAGTCAAAGCCCACAGCAGTCAAACAGTCACTGTTAAAGTGGATGCTCGAAAATTTGCTGCTGAACTCAGCAAACAAATGCCAAATGGCTATTTCCTTGAAGGTTTTGTTCGCTTTGTAGATCCAGCAGATGATGGGGATATTGTGAGTCTTGCATTTATGGGCTTCCGAGGAGAGTTCCAAAATCTCCCCGCTGTCGAAAAACCAATTTACAATCTTGTCCGAGAAGGGAAAAATGGATTTTACACGGAAGTAGACAAAGAAAATCCCGCCGTTAACTACTCTAATGATGCTACCTATCTAGCTACCTTGCAAAATGACCTTCTAGTGTCTAAAGGTCAACGCCAAGGACGCCGAATTACCGTTCTTGGAATCGAACAAAATGCTGAAGGTAAGCATGTTCTTCAGTTGGACGAAAAAGGGAATGTCCGTATTGCCATTTCTCCAAATGATGATGGAAACAAAGACCTAGTTGAATACAAAACGGTTGCTTTGAGAAATCTTGTAAATCTTCGGGCTACAGTTTATGCGGCTACGGATACCAAGCATGAACATCCTATTTGGGAGGGTGATGCAAAGGATCTTCGTAAGAATTATTTTGATGGAGACAGTAGAAATCTGAAGAGTTATATTCTAGATAATACTGCTTGGAGAGGCCAGGATTTTGATGGGAATACTGTTGCAGATGGTTTATATGACTATGTTATTAGTTACACACCAGATGTTCCAGGAGCCAAAGAACAATATACGACCTTTAAGATTCAAATTGATACTCAAAAACCTGTCATCACAAGTGGTTATATTCGCTTTAAAGATGGAAACCAAGAATTCGTAGCTCGCAAACCAAAAGATGTGGGTCAAGGCGGTATCCTTTCAGAAAAAGTCTTCTATATCACACCATTTGACCAGAAAGGGACCATGATTCTATCTGGGAAAGACCAGTCTGGAACTCGTGCGCTTGAGAACACCCATCTGATCAAAGCCAATGCTGATGGTAGTTATACACTTCCTAAGGATGTTGACAAGGCTAATATTTACTATCTTGTTGAGGACTATGCAGGAAATGTAGATTATATCTCACTTGCTGAACTTGTACGCGATCAAAATAGTGGTCGAGTGAAAATTGCCTTGAAGGATGCGAAAACAAACCAAGATATTGATACCCTCTACGTCTATCGAATCAAAAATAGCAAGGGACAATATGTTGATGTTGACAAGACAAAAGCGATTCATTTCTTACAGTTTGGTCATTATACAGCAGAAATTTTCAGTTATGACCGAACTGAATTGAAATTTATCAGTGCCTTGTCCCAAGAGTTTGACTTGACGGAAGAAAATAGTTTCCAAACCATTACCTTCCTAGCAAATCTCCTAGAATATGCACCTGTGTCTGTTTCCTTCAACCAAGCAGTTCCAAAGACGACTACAGTAGTTTTGAAAGGAGAAGATGGGACAAGTATCACTCTTCCTGCTGAAAAATACGGTCAATACGCCTTTGGTAAGAAAGTTGCTACAGGTCGTTATACTGTACAAGTCGCCTTGCCAACTGGATACGAACTCCTTGAAGATCTCGTTTCCTTGCTCGTTCAGCCAGGTCGAAATAATGCTTTGCGTCTATCTGTTGTGTCTAAGTTGGCCTTGATTGCTGCGGTAAATCAACAAAAAGAACTGGTAGAAACGTCTCGCTACTTTAATAGTAGTGCAGATAAGAGAAAAACTTATGACCAAGCTTTCCAAGTTGCGCAGTCAGCCTTGTCAAGCAAGTTGAAACAAGAATTGATTGATGGCGTTCTCGCTAGTCTAGAAGCTGCTGGTAAAGCTTTGGATGGAAAAGATTCGAACGTTACAGCCTTGAAAGAAGCTATGAAAGCTTACTATGCAACGACTAAAACTGGACGATATGCGAATGCCAAGGAAAAAGTACGTCGAGCTTATGATCGTGCCTTCCAAGAAATTGCCTTACTAGCTGTAGATCCTAAAGTCAAACAGGATCAAATTGACCAATCTCTCATTGCCCTAGCAACAGCTAAAAGTAAACTGAATGGCAAGGCTACAGACTTCTCTAGTCTAAAGAAACTGGTCAAAGATGAACGTCTTTTCCAAGAAAAGAACGCGAGATTTATCTATGCTGACAAGAAAGAAAAAGCAGCTTATCTTTTAACTTTTAAAGAGGCACAGGAACTCCTTAAAGATCCAGGAGCGAGCCAAGAAGATGTCAAAGATGCCATTACAGCCTTGAAACAAGCCAAGAGAAATTTACATGGCAAAAAACCAAAAGCGAAAAGACATCCTTAAACAGGAGTTTCTGAAGCTTTACTAATAAATGAGTCTGGAACTTTGTTTTCAGACTCATTTTTGGTTTACACTAGCTAGAAAATCTGCTATAATACTAGCTAGGAAAGAAAGTCTTATGGCGTTCTTCAAGCGAGCTTGGGGTAGTGGGAGCCAAGTAGAACAAGGTAAGAAACTGGCGCTTTCTGTCGTATTTTTAAAAACAATGAAGTAATAAATTAGGGTGGAACCGCGTTTTTGACGCCCCTAGTCGCAAGGCTTGGGTGTTGAAATTCGGTTCTTTTTGAATTTCGTCTAATGCCTAAGTAGAAAGGAGAATAATGCTTAAAGGATCTTGTTTATGCAAAGCAGTGACCTACACCTTAGATGAGGAATTGTCGGAATTAGTTTTTTGCCACTGCTCATTCTGTCGGAAAGCAACTGCGTCTGCCTATACAGTGAATGCCAAAGTTAGCAGTAAAAATCTAGTATTGCATGGAAAAGAACAGTTGGTTACCTATAGTTCATCTCCAGGAAAACAACGCTATTACTGTCAGAACTGTCATAGTCAAATTTTCACTGCTCAAGAGAATATACCAGAAGTCTGTGCTTTGAAACTAGGTACAATAGACGAATGCGATCAGAATTTACAAACGGTTCCCAAACGTCATATTTTTCAGGACCCAGCTTTTTCTTGGTTGCTTGATGAATAAATCTAAAAAGATAATATAAATTAAAGGAGTAAACAATGTCTAAGAAATTAACATTTCACTGCGTCAGTGGCAGAGACCTCCTTACAGTCGGATTGCCCCACGCTCAGCACTAGAGTGCTGAGCTAGACGCAGTACTAACTCGTCTTGCCTCGTATAATCGACGAGGCAGACTCGTGTCGCAAAAAATCATTTTTTATTAAGGAGTATTCAATGTCTAAGAAATTAACATTTTACTGCGACAGTGGCAGAGACCTCCTTACAGTCGGGTTGCCCCATGCTCAGCACTAGAGTACCTGAGCTAGACGCAGTACTAACTCGTCTTGCCTCGTATAATCGACAAGGCAGACTCGTGTCGCAAGAAATCATTTTTTATTAAGGAGTATTCAATGTCTAAGAAATTAACATTTCAAGAAATTATTTTGACTTTGCAACAATTTTGGAATGACCAAGGTTGTATGCTCATGCAGGCTTATGATAATGAAAAAGGTGCGGGGACAATGAGTCCTTACACTTTCCTTCGTGCTATCGGACCTGAGCCATGGAATGCGGCTTATGTAGAGCCATCACGTCGTCCTGCTGACGGTCGTTATGGGGAAAACCCTAATCGTCTTTACCAACACCACCAATTCCAAGTGGTTATGAAGCCATCTCCATCAAATATCCAGGAACTTTACCTTGAGTCTTTGGAAAAATTGGGTATCAATCCATTGGAACACGATATTCGATTCGTTGAGGACAACTGGGAAAACCCATCAACTGGTTCAGCTGGTCTCGGTTGGGAAGTGTGGCTTGATGGTATGGAAATCACTCAGTTCACTTACTTTCAACAAGTCGGTGGATTGGCAACGGGCCCTGTGACTGCGGAAGTTACCTATGGTTTGGAACGCTTGGCTTCTTATATTCAGGAAGTGGATTCTGTCTATGATATCGAGTGGGCTGATGGTGTAAAATACGGAGAAATCTTTATCCAGCCTGAGTACGAGCACTCAAAATATTCGTTTGAAATTTCGGACCAAGAAATGTTGCTTGAAAATTTTGATAAGTTTGAAAAAGAAGCAGGACGCGCTTTGGAAGAAGGCTTGGTTCACCCTGCCTATGACTATGTTCTCAAATGTTCACACACCTTTAACCTACTTGATGCGCGTGGGGCCGTATCTGTAACTGAGCGCGCAGGCTATATCGCTCGTATCCGTAACCTTGCTCGTGTCGTAGCTAAAACTTTTGTCGCAGAACGCAAACGCCTAGGTTACCCACTTTTGGATGAAGCAACACGAGCTAAACTCCTAGCAGAAGACGCAGAATAAAGAGAGTGACGGTTTACGAAAATGGGCGAACAGAGTGAGCCTTGATCCAGTTGCCGCAGTGATGAAGGTATCCTTAGTGAAGCTAAGGATACTAGGCAAAATTGGAGACTTTCGGCTCCAATTTTAGCAATGAAACAACGAAGTTGGTTGCTTGCGTGCCCATCACATAAGGCAAACTGGAAAATAAAAAGATACTTTTCGGAGAAAAAACATGACAAAAAACTTATTAGTAGAACTCGGTCTTGAAGAGTTACCAGCCTATGTGGTAACTCCAAGCGAAAAACAACTAGGTGAAAAAATGGTAGCCTTCCTCAAAGAAAATCGTCTTTCCTTTGAAGCCATTCAAACCTTCTCAACACCACGTCGTTTGGCTGTTCGTGTGACTGGTCTTGCAGACAAACAGTCTGATTTGACAGAAGATTTCAAGGGACCAGCAAAGAAAATTGCCCTGGATAGTGATGGAAACTTCACCAAAGCAGCTCAAGGATTTGTCCGTGGGAAAGGCTTGACAGTTGAAGATATTGAATTCCGTGAAATCAAAGGTGAAGAATATGTCTATGTTACCAAGGAAGAAGTGGGGCAACCAGTTGAAGCCATTGTTCCAGGTGTAGTAGACGTCTTGAAGTCACTAACTTTCCCTGTCAGCATGCACTGGGCTAACAACGCTTTTGAATATATCCGCCCTGTACACACTTTAACTGTTCTTTTAGATGAAGAAGAGTTTGACTTGGATTTTCTTGATATTAAGGGAGGTCGTGTAAGTCGTGGCCATCGTTTCTTGGGACAAGAAACTAAGATTCAGTCAGCATTGAGCTACGAAGAAGATCTTCGTAAGCAGTTTGTAATCGCGGATCCTCGTGAACGTGAGCAAATGATTGTTGACCAAATCAAGGCAATCGAAGCTGAACATGGGGTACGTATCGAAATTGATGCTGATTTGCTTAATGAAGTCTTGAACTTGGTGGAATACCCAACTGCCTTTATGGGAAGTTTTGATGCCAAATACCTTGATGTTCCAGAAGAAGTTTTGGTAACTTCGATGAAAGAACACCAACGTTACTTTGTTGTTCGTGATCAAGACGGTAAACTCTTACCAAACTTCATTTCTGTTCGTAATGGAAACGCAGAGCATTTGGAAAATGTCATCAAGGGTAATGAAAAAGTCTTGGTAGCACGCTTGGAAGATGGAGAATTCTTCTGGCGTGAAGACCAAAAATTGGTCATTTCAGATCTTGTTGAAAAATTGAACCATGTGACCTTCCACGAAAAGATTGGTTCTCTTCGTGAACACATGATTCGTACGGGGCAGATTGCCATTCTCTTGGCAGAAAAAGCTGGTTTGTCAGTGGATGAAACGGTTGATCTAGCGCGTGCAGCAGCCATTTACAAGTTTGACTTGTTGACGGGTATGGTTGGTGAATTTGACGAACTCCAAGGAATTATGGGAGAGAAATATGCTCTTCTTGCTGGAGAAACTCCAGTAGTTGCGGCTGCTATTCGTGAACACTACATGCCTACATCAGCTGACGGAGCTCTTCCAGAGAGCAAGGTTGGAGCCATTCTAGCCATTGCAGACAAATTGGATACGATTTTGAGTTTCTTCTCAGTAGGCTTGATTCCTTCAGGTTCTAATGACCCTTATGCCCTTCGTCGTGCGACCCAAGGTGTAGTTCGTATCTTGGATGCTTTTGGTTGGCATATTGCTATGGATGAGTTGATTGATAGTCTTTACACTTTGAAGTTTGATAGCTTGACTTATGAAAATAAAGCAGAGGTTATGGACTTTATCAAGGCTCGTGTTGATAAGATGATGGGTTCTACTCCAAAAGACATCAAGGAAGCAGTCCTTGCAAGTTCGAACTTTGTTGTGGCAGATATGCTAGAAGCAGCAAGTGCTCTTGTCGAAGCAAGCAAGAAAGAAGATTTCAAATCGTCTGTCGAATCCCTCTCACGTGCTTTCAATTTGGCTGAGAAGGCAGAAGGAACGGATACTGTTGATCCTGCTATCTTTGAGAATGCAGAAGAGAATGCCTTGGCAGAAGCCGTAGAATCACTCGTTTTGTCAGGGACTGCAAGCCAGCAATTAGAACAACTCTTTGCGCTTAGCCCAGTTATTGATGCTTTCTTTGAAAATACCATGGTAATGGCTAAAGATCAGGCTGTCCGACAAAATCGTTTGGCAATCTTGTCGCAATTAACCAAGAAAGCAGCTAAGCTCGCTCGTTTTAACCAAATCAATACTAAATAAACTCAGTCAAACGGACTGTATCTTATCACAAAGGAGAGGAAATGGATCCGAAAAAAATCGCTCGTATCAATGAGCTTGCCAAAAAGAAAAAAACAGAAGGCTTAACTTCTGCTGAAAAAGTGGAACAAGCTAAACTTCGTGAGGAGTACATCGAAGGCTATCGTCGATCTGTTCGTCACCACATCGAGGGAATCAAAATTGTGGACGAGGAAGGCAATGACGTCACACCAGAAAAACTACGTCAGGTACAACGTGAAAAAGGTTTGCACGGCCGTAGTATAGATGATCCTAACTCATAAAATGAAAGGGGGTGTAGATGATTTACATTCCCCTTTTCTGTTGTAATAAAAAAGAAGGAGCCAAATGGCTCCTTTTGGTTTCTTAGTTGCTTGCGCCAGATGTAGCGTCAGCGTCACCACCGTGGCCTCCAGCATCACCTGAATCAGAAGCGCCAGAAGTAGCATCGGCGTCTCCATGACCTCCAGCTGCAGGAGCAAATGGTCCGCTACCTCCCACCAAACGTTGACCAGTCTCTTTTAGGTACCAGTCAAGCCATGGTTGGAAGTTAAAGACGATTTCATTGATACCAGCGTATGATCCATCAGGATAGTACATTGCTTGGTAGTTGTGTGTGTTGATGACACCTGCAGGAGAACCTGGAACGATCGTACGGACGTATTCTTGGTTTCCGTTGCGAAGTGTTCCGATAACCCACTCTACGTTCTTCATACGTGCTGGTGGAAGAGAACCATGAACAGTCGACATACGGCTACCTGATTGAGGTGGTACACGTTTAGCAAACATGGTGTCTGGATCTTGGTGAGCGTTGTTATAGTAGAGGAATTGGTTGTTGTCGTCAGCGTATGTCAATTCAAATGGCATAGCTTTCAAGAACATATCGATTTGGTTAACGGTCAAGATACCGTGGTCCAATTTGACATAGGTATCACCAGAAACAGCTCCAGTGATTGCTGCAACTTTTTCTACCCATTCTGGATCGTCAGGATCAACTTCTGTAATGGTTGTAGCAATTGGTTTTCCACAATCCAAGTCTTCTGGTTCGATTGGTTTTGGTTTTTTCAATTTCGAAACGACTCCTACGTATTTAACAAAGTTATCTAAGCAAGTTTCAAGGAATTTAACAGTTCCTTCGTTGGTGATGTTTCCATTGTTATCAAAAGCTTCTTTGGCTTTACCAAGAAGGAACTCATTTCCTGGAAGTGTGTAGGCATTGACACCTGGAGCGTCAAGTATCTTACGAAGGTGAACTTGGGCACGTGATGTTCCTTGGTCATAGTATGATGCTCCCACAATCATAACAGGCTTGTTTTCAAATGGATGAACTTCGTATGAAAGCCATTCAAGTACAGATTTGAGAGAAGCTGAGATAGTGTGGTTGTGCTCAGGAGTAGCGATAATGACACCATCAGCACGTGTAATCTTGTTATACAAGAAACGCAATTGGAAGCTTTCGTCCCATTTTTCGTCTTGGTTAAACATTGGAACTTCGTCGATTTCAAGTACTTCTAATTCAAATTTGAATTTGAAATTGCGACGAATAAATTCCAAGAGTTTGCGGTTATATGATTGATCGTAGTTTGATCCTACAAGTCCAACAAATTTCATTCTTTCGGTCTCCTATCTTACAAATTTTCCCAGTCAAATTCTTCTGCATCTTTACGAAGCAATTCTTGTGCATTGCGCAATTTTTCAGTAATTTTCACGAAGATACGGAAGTCATCAAAGATGGCATCCAATTTCTTGATGACGTCAAGGTCAACCAAGTCACCACTTGGGTTAAATGCTTGAAGAGAGTGTGAGAGCAAGAATTCATCTGGAAGAACATTTGCCTTGATTTCAGGAGCATTCAAGATTTGACGAAGTTGCAATTGGGCACGAGATGAACCAAGTGTACCATAGGAAGCACCAGTGATCATGATTGGTTTGTTCAAAAGTGGGTAGATACCGTAAGATAGCCAAGCAAGAGCGCTCATCAAAACCGCAGGGATAGAGTGGTCGTACTCAGGAGTACCGATAATCACACCGTCAGCCTCTTCAATTTTAGCTGCAATCTCAAGAATTTCAGCTGGAAGTTGCTTATCTGCTGGTTTGTTGAAAACAGGGATATCCTTGATTTCAACGAATTCAATTTCAGCTTTATCCGCAAAGTGTTTTTGCATGTATTGGAGCAATTGGCGGTTTGTAGAACGTTTAGAGTTCGTTCCAACAATGGCAATAAGTTTTAGCATGAGATTTCCTTTCTCTTTTTACATAATACAATTTTGAAGGCCTGAAGAACATGCAAGGCGTCCCTCTTTGTCGATGAGGATGGCTTCAATCCCATCTATACTTTCGACTTGCCAGAGGATAGAAACGCATCGCTCTCCGAAAAGGCGTGTAGTCCAAATCTCACCATCGACGGATTTATCAGAGACAATCGTTAGGCTAGCGAGATCGGTTTCGACAGGGAATCCTGTCTCACTATCAAAGATATGGTGATAGTCTTTTCCATCTACTGTCAGGTGGCGTTCATAGATACCTGAAGTGACAACGGATTTGTTAGAAGCAGGGATAGTTAGGAGATGGTTGCCACGAGGATTTCGCGGATCTTGAATCCCAATCTGCCAGGCTTTCCCGTCTTTGACTTGATTGTTCCCGATGGTGAGGATATTTCCTCCGAGATTGATCAGGGCAGAGGTGACACCGTGTTCTTTCAAATACTGGGCAACCTTATCTGCACTATAGCCCTTGGCTAAACAACCTAAATCAAGCTTCATTCCTTTCTTCTCTAAAAAGACAGTAGAGCTAGTCGGATCCAACTTGATAAAATGCGGGTCAACTAGAGATAAGACAGCTTCGATTTCTTTAGAGTCTGGAAGCCGTGCATCTGCAAATCCGATTCGCCAGGTTTGAATCAAGGGACCAATGCTGATGTTTAGATGGCTAGATGGAGCTAGGCTATGCTCAAGTCCAAGAGCAATCAGTTCAAATAGGTCAGGGTGAACCTTAACAGGTTTGATTCCAGCCTGGTAGTTGATTTCCATCAGTTCGGATTCTTGACTATTGGCGTTGAAGCGGTATTCGAGCTCCTTGAGCAAATCAAAGGCTCCTTGAAGTAGGCAATCAGCCTGTTCATCTACTAATGAAATCGTGATAGTTGTTCCCATTAGCCGTTCAGAACGTGAATGAAGAGGCAAGCTACCAGCTCCTTTCTCTTTATAGGAAATCATTCAATATAAGGTCGTTAAAGAAAAATTAAACCCCTTACATTTTCTTTCCATGTATCTAGCATATCATAAAGTCAGCGTTTTCACAAATGAATTTTGACAAAAAGTCAAGAAATATGCTCAAAATTAATATGAAAACGATAGAAAAATTAGATTCATCAATGTTAAGTGTATTTTTTTCTGAAAAAAAGAGAATTCTGAGCAAATATCTTGTAAACGCTAACAGTAAATGATATACTAGGAAGGTAAATCAAAAATTAAAGGTAGGAATTTTTCTATGAGTAAAATCGTTGTAGTTGGTGCTAACCACGCTGGTACAGCTTGTATTAATACGATGTTGGACAACTTCGGACATGAGAACGAAATCGTAGTATTTGACCAAAACTCAAATATTTCATTCCTTGGTTGTGGAATGGCGCTTTGGATCGGGGAACAAATTGATGGCCCAGAAGGTCTCTTCTACTCTGATAAAGAAAAATTGGAAGCAAAAGGTGCTAAAGTTTACATGAACTCACCAGTTCTTTCAATTGACTACGATAACAAAGTTGTGACTGCAGAAGTTGAAGGTAAAGAACACAAAGAGTCTTATGACAAATTGATCTTTGCAACTGGTTCAACTCCAATCTTGCCTCCAATCGAAGGTGTTGAAATCGTTAAGGGTAACCGCGAATTCAAAGCGACTCTTGAAAATGTACAATTTGTTAAATTGTACCAAAACGCTGAAGAAGTTATTGAGAAACTTGAAGACAAGAGCAAACACCTTGAGCGCATTGCCGTTGTTGGTGGTGGTTACATCGGTGTAGAACTTGCCGAAGCTTTCGAGCGTCTTGGAAAAGAAGTAGTGCTTGTCGATATCGTAGACACTGTCTTGAACGGCTACTATGATAAAGACTTCACTCAAATGATGGCGAAGAACTTGGAAGACCACAACATCCGCTTGGCTCTTGGTCAAACAGTTAAAGCCATCCAAGGTGATGGAAAAGTTGAACGCTTGGTAACAGACAAAGAAACATTTGATGTAGATATGGTGGTTCTTGCTGTTGGTTTCCGTCCAAATACAGCTCTTGCTGACGGTAAGATTGAACTCTTCCGCAATGGTGCCTTCCTTGTAGATAAGAAACAAGAAACATCTATCCCAGGTGTATACGCTGTTGGTGACTGTGCAACTGTTTATGACAATGCTCGTAAAGATACAAGCTACATCGCTCTTGCATCTAATGCTGTTCGTACTGGTATCGTTGGTGCTTATAACGCTTGTGGTCATGAATTGGAAGGAATCGGAGTTCAAGGATCAAACGGTATCTCTATCTATGGTCTTCACATGGTTTCAACTGGTTTGACTCTTGAAAAAGCAAAAGCAGCAGGTTACAATGCAACTGAAACTGGCTTTAACGATCTTCAAAAACCAGAATTTATGAAGCATGACAACCACGAAGTTGCCATCAAGATTGTTTTTGACAAAGACAGCCGTGAAATCCTTGGTGCACAAATGGTTTCACATGATATTTCAATCAGTATGGGAATCCACATGTTCTCACTTGCTATCCAAGAGCATGTAACCATTGATAAATTGGCATTGACAGACCTATTCTTCTTGCCACACTTTAACAAACCATACAACTACATTACAATGGCTGCACTTACAGCTGAAAAATAGAAATGAATGAACTATCTGACTTTAAGTTAAGGTCAGATAGTTTTTTTCAATCCATTTGTACCCATACAATTATTGATTTTCTATCTTGTACTTCATTCTAATCTGGCTTAAAATGAAATGGTAGCTACCAATACAAATGATGAGGATTAAGAAATGACTGAAAATCGTTATGAACTAAATAAAAACTTGGCACAGATGCTCAAAGGTGGGGTTATCATGGACGTTCAGAACCCTGAACAGGCTCGTATCGCAGAGGCTGCTGGTGCGGCAGCTGTTATGGCTTTGGAGCGGATTCCAGCTGATATTCGCGCTGTTGGTGGGGTTTCCCGTATGAGTGATCCAAAGATGATTAAGGAAATCCAAGAAGCGGTCAGTATTCCAGTGATGGCCAAGGTCAGAATCGGGCATTTTGTTGAAGCTCAGATTTTAGAGGCTATTGAGATTGACTATATCGATGAGAGTGAAGTGCTGTCTCCAGCTGACGACCGTTTCCATGTGGACAAAAAAGAATTTAAAGTTCCTTTTGTCTGTGGGGCTAAGGACTTGGGAGAAGCCTTGCGTCGTATCGCTGAAGGAGCTTCTATGATTCGTACCAAAGGAGAACCAGGGACAGGAGATATTGTCCAAGCCGTTCGTCATATGCGCATGATGAATCAGGAAATTCGCCGCATTCAAAATCTACGCGAAGATGAACTCTATGTCGCAGCAAAAGAACTCCAGGTTCCTGTTGAATTGGTCCAATACGTTCATGAACATGGAAAATTGCCAGTTGTAAACTTCGCAGCTGGAGGCGTTGCAACGCCAGCAGATGCTGCGCTGATGATGCAATTGGGGGCAGAGGGCGTCTTTGTAGGTTCAGGTATTTTCAAGTCAGGCGACCCAGTTAAACGAGCAAGTGCTATTGTTAAGGCCGTAACCAACTACCAAAATCCTCAAATTCTGGCTCAAATCTCTGAAGACCTAGGTGAAGCCATGGTTGGTATCAATGAGAATGAAATCCAAATTCTCATGGCTGAGAGAGGAAAATAGATGAAAATCGGAATATTAGCCTTGCAAGGTGCCTTTGAAGAGCATGCTAAAGTGCTAGAAAAGTTAGGTGTTGTTAGTGTTGAAATCAGAAATTTAAATGATTTTCAACAAGTTCAGAGTGACTTGTCCGGTTTGATTTTGCCTGGCGGTGAGTCTACAACCATGGGCAAGCTCTTGCGTGACCAGAACATGTTGATTCCTCTAAGAGGAGCTATTCTCAATGACTTACCAGTCTTTGGAACTTGTGCGGGCTTAATCTTGCTGGCTAAGAAAATTACTTCTCAGGAAGAAAGTCATCTAGCGACTATGGATATAGTGGTTGAGCGCAATGCTTATGGGCGCCAACTAGGAAGCTTCTATACAGAGGCAGAATGTAAGGGAGTTGGTCAGATTCCCATGACTTTTATCCGTGGACCGATTATCAGCAGTGTTGGAGAGGGTGTAGAAGTTTTAGCAACAGTTGATGATCAAATCGTTGCAGCCCAAGAAAAAAATATGCTGGTAACTTCTTTTCATCCAGAATTGACAGATGATGTTCGCTTGCACCAGTATTTTATCAATATGTGTAAAGAAAAAAGTTGAGAAAAGATTCTCAACTTTTTTACATGAAATAAACAATAGCAATGTACTGGAGAGCAGACGCAGCTAGTATAAAGAGATGCCAAATCATGTGGAAATAAGGTCTTTTCTTAGCGTAAAATCCAGCTCCAACTGTATAACAGAGTCCGCCAGTTACCATGAGACTCCAGAAAATTGGTGTTGTTTGACTGATAATGGCAGGAATGATAGCCAGAACCAACCAGCCCATAATTAAATAAAGGGCAAGGCTGAATTTCTCATTGACCTTTTTAGCAAAGATTTTATAGAGGATGCCAAAGATGGTCGTTCCCCACTGAATGGCAATGATCAGATAGCCAAACCAGTTATTCATCAAAGTCAATACGACCGGCGTATAAGAGCCTGCGATAGCCACATAAATCATAGAATGGTCGATGATTCGCAAGACGTATTTGTGGGTCGAACCATAGGCCATAGAGTGGTAAATGGTTGACGAGAGGAACATGAGAAAGAGACTGATAACAAAGATTGAAACACCAAAAGATGATAAAAATCCGTGTGCTTCATAACTATAGGTGGATGAAATAGGGAGTAGGATGAGCATGATAACGGCACCCACAGCATGGGTCACGCTATTAGCAATTTCCTCTCCGAAACTGAGCTTTTTACTGAGTTTTAGACTGGTATTCATTGGATTTCCTCCTCTTCTTTGATAAGGATTAAGTCTAGAGTTTGATGATAGAGTTTAACCGTTTGACAGCTAGTTTGGATAATAGGATTTTCTGGATCAATCCCATGGTTCATGTAGTCCACAAAAGCGTCGTAGAGCTGGTCTGAGCTTGCTTGAGTTTGCAGAGTATTCAGTGTTTGAGCGATTTCTTGGATTGAAAAGACAGACTTGAGAGTGGTGATGGCAATCAAACGTGCAATCTGTTTGCGTTGGTATTTTTTCTTGTCTGGCTTTGTCAGGTAACCATGTTTGACATAGTTATTGACCATGGATGCTGTTAGACCCTTGTCCTTATCTGGAGAGATAGGGTCACAGACCTGATTGACATAGAGTAAAACCTGATCCAGATAGAGGTCAATGTTTGGAATGTCTTCCCATTTTGGGTAGGAAAAGTTAGAATTCATTTCCAACTCCTTTTTATCTAGTTTTGATAACTAGATTATAAAATAATAAAAAACAAAAGTCAAGTTTCAACTGCTTGTAGAAAGCTTTAAATTATGCTATGATGAGAGAAACTAGTTAGAAATGAGGGGAAAAGATGGAGATTCGTTTAGCTTTTCCAAACGAAGTAGATGCGATTATGCAGGTGATGGAGGATGCCAAAAAGTGCTTAGTTGAGTCTGGTAGCGACCAGTGGCAAAATGGCTATCCAAATGCCGACATCATTATCGATGATATCATCTCAGGTCAAGCTTATGTGGCCTTGGAAGAAGGAGAACTGCTAGCTTATGCTGCTGTGACCAAGATCCCAGAGGAAACCTATGAAGCCATTTATGAAGGGAGTTGGCAGGGGGGAGAATCAGAATATCTGGTCTTTCACCGTATCGCTGTGGCAGCAGATGTCCAAGGACAAGGTGTTGCTCAGACTTTCCTAGAAGGCTTGATTGAAGGTTTTGATTATCTAGATTTTCGTTCAGATACGCATGCAGAAAACAAGGCCATGCAGCATATCTTTGAAAAACTAGGCTTCCAACAGGTTGGTAAGGTTCCAGTTGATGGGGAACGTTTGGCCTATCAGAAATTAAAAAAATGAAGCAGAATAAGTACGCAAAAATGCTCTACCCGTCGCCAATTGGAACCTTATCCTTAGTTGCTGACGAGCAATATCTGTATGGAATTTGGGTACAGGACCAAACTCATTTTGAGAGGGGAATCGCTGGAGATAGTATAGAAGTAGTTAAGAAACATCCCGTCCTAGACCAAGTTATTTCCTATTTAGATACCTATTTCGAAGGCAGTGTTCAGGATCTGTCTGACTTACCTTTGGCTCCTATTGGAACAGATTTTGAAAAGCGAGTCTGGACTTACTTACAGGCCATTCCTTATGGTCAAACAGTAACTTACGGACAAATAGCTCAAGACTTGCAAGTGGCTTCTGCCCAAGCGATTGGAGGGGCAGTGGGGCGCAATCCTTGGTCCATCCTCGTACCCTGTCACCGTGTGCTGGGATCAGGCAATCGCTTGACAGGCTATGCATCTGGAGTCGAAAAGAAAGCCTGGCTCTTGCAACATGAAGGTGCAGCATTTCAAGAAAAGAAAAAATAGAAAGAAAAGAAGATGTTAGAATTTATCGAATACCCAAAATGTTCAACTTGTAAGAAAGCAAAAAATGAATTGGATAAACTTGGACTGGAATACCAAGCTGTCCACATCGTAGAAGAAACACCAAGTGAGGACGTGATTTTGAAGTGGTTGGAAACTTCCGGTTTTGAAGTGAAACAATTTTTCAATACTAGCGGGATTAAATACCGCGAACTGGGCCTAAAAGATAAGGTGGGAAGTTTGTCAAAACAAGAAGCGGCCAAGCTTCTAGCGAGTGATGGCATGTTATTGAAACGTCCAATTTTGGTGGAGAATGGTGCTGTTAAACAAATCGGCTATAGAAAACCCTATGAGAACTTAGGTTTGAGATAGTTTTTATTTATCTCCTTGATAGGTAAAATATATAGCCTCCCTGTTTTAAAGTGTGATAAACTAGAAGATAGACAAAGTCTGAGCAGCCCGTAGCAAATAATTTGCTTGCGAGCAGAAGTATGATAGAATGAATCATTATCAGGAGAGGATGTTTTTATGACTGTTACAACATTTTTAGCATCAGATTGGTACCAAAGTTTGATGCAACTCATTCCGGACGGTAAGCTCTTTAGTTTGCGTTCGGTCTTTGATGGAATTCCAAGGATTGTCCAACAACTGCCTACAACCTTGATGTTGACGCTTGGAGGTGCACTCTTTGGTTTGCTGCTTGCCTTGATTTTTGCCATTGTTAAGATCAATCGTGTTAAGATTTTATATCCCTTGCAGGCCTTTTTCGTCAGCTTCTTAAAAGGTACCCCAATCCTAGTTCAACTTATGTTGACCTACTACGGAATTCCTTTAGCACTGAAAGCTATCAACCAACAATGGGGAACTGGTCTCAATATCAATGCGATTCCAGCGGCACTTTTTGCGATTGTGGCCTTTGCTTTTAATGAGGCGGCTTATGCAAGTGAAACGATTCGTGCAGCCATCCTTTCTGTTAATCCAGGTGAAATTGAGGCGGCACGCAGTTTGGGTATGACGCGAGCACAAGTATACCGTCGTGTGATTATTCCAAATGCGGCGGTGGTAGCGACACCGACTTTGATTAACTCTCTTATCGGTTTGACCAAGGGAACTTCTCTAGCCTTTAGTGCAGGTGTTGTGGAAGTCTTTGCTCAGGCTCAAATTTTGGGTGGAGCCGATTATCGCTATTTTGAGCGCTTTATCTCTGTTGCCCTTGTTTATTGGGTGGTCAATATCGGAATTGAAAGCCTCGGCCGTTTCATCGAGAGAAAAATGGCTATTTCTGCACCTGATACAGTGTCTACAGATGTGAAAGGAGACCTTCGTTAATGATTAAGATTTCGAATTTAAGCAAATCCTTTTCAGGACAGACTGTCTTGGATCATCTGGACTTGGATATTCAAAAGGGAGAAGTAGTGGCCTTGATTGGTTCATCTGGAGCTGGGAAATCTACCTTTCTTCGTAGTTTGAACTACCTTGAAACTCCAGATAGTGGAACGATTCAGATTGACAATTTTAAAGTTGATTTTTCTCAGATTAACCAAGAAGAGATTCTAACCCTTCGTCGCAAGTTGTCCATGGTTTTCCAACAGTTTAATTTGTTTGAACGCCGAACAGCTCTTGACAATGTCAAGGAAGGTTTGGTTGTTGTTAAAAAATTATCCGACGATGAAGCAACAAAAATCGCCAAGGAAGAGTTGGCTAAGGTTGGGCTTTCTGATCGTGAAAACCATTACCCTCGCCACTTATCAGGTGGACAAAAGCAACGGGTTGCTCTCGCGCGTGCGCTTGCTATGAAACCAGATGTCTTGCTCTTGGACGAACCCACTTCAGCTCTAGACCCAGAATTGGTCGGTGAGGTAGAAAAATCTATTGCAGATGCTGCCAAGTCAGGTCAGACCATGATTTTGGTCAGTCATGATATGTCTTTTGTAACCCAAGTGGCAGATAAGGTTTTATTCCTAGATAAAGGGAAAATCATCGAGTCTGGCACACCGGATGAAATCATCAATCATCCAAAAGAAGAACGGACAAAAGAATTCTTCGCTAGTTACAAACGGACTTATATTTGATATAATAGAAAAAGGGAAACTCAGTTAGTTGGACTAGCTGAGTTTACTCTTTAAAAAAGATAGAAACGAGAGAGATCATGCTACTGCATCTATTTTCTTTGTATTTCGAGAGTTTGATCTTAACGACCATTCTTGTCGTGATTTTTCTGGGGATTTGGATTGGATTGAGAGCCATGTCTGGTGTGGACAAGACAGCCAAGGCCCGTCAAGCTCATCTCTATGATATGATTATGATTGGAATTTTGGTCGTTCCGGTGTTATCCTTTGCCGTCATGAGTCTCATTTTAGTTTTCAGAGCATAATGCTTGCTAAATAAACTTCAAACAGTTAGAATAAAGATAGTTACAACAAGAAAGAAGGAATCGAAATGTACGATACGATTATTATCGGTGCTGGACCTGCGGGAATGACTGCTGCCTTATATGCTGCTCGCAGCAATCTGAAAGTGGCTTTGATTGAAGGTGGTCTGCCAGGAGGGCAAATGAATAACACATCTGATATTGAAAACTATCCAGGTTATGCCAATATCAGTGGACCTGAATTGGCTGAAAAAATGTTTGAACCTCTTGAAAATCTTGGAGTAGAGCATCTTTATGGGTTTGTTGAAAAGATTGAAGATCATGCTGACTATAAGAAGGTAATCACTGATGACCAAGTTTATGAAACCCGTACTGTCATCGTGGCAACCGGGTCTAAACACCGTCTTTTGGGGGTTCCTGGAGAAGAAGAACTGAACAGCCGTGGTGTTTCCTATTGTGCAGTCTGTGACGGAGCTTTCTTCCGTGACCAAGACTTGCTCGTAGTTGGTGGTGGAGATTCAGCGGTAGAAGAAGCTCTATTCTTGACTCGCTTTGCCAAATCTGTCACGATCGTTCACCGTCGAGATGAACTTCGTGCTCAAAAGGTTTTGCAAGACCGTGCCTTTGCAAATGAGAAAGTCAACTTTATCTGGGATTCTGTTGTCAAGGAAATTAAAGGTGAAAATCGAGTAGAATCTGTCGTATTTGAAAATGTGAAAACAGGTCAAGTGACAGAGCAAGCCTTCGGTGGTGTCTTTATCTATGTTGGTTTGGATCCCGTTAGCGATTTTGTTAAGGATTTGAATATCCAAGACCAGGCGGGGTGGATTGTAACAGATAACCACATGAAGACTGCGGTTGAAGGTATCTTTGCGGTTGGAGATGTTCGCCAGAAAGACCTTCGCCAAGTGACAACAGCAGTTGGAGATGGAGCCATCGCTGGTCAAGAAGCTTACAAATTTATTACAGAACATAGTTAATACACTTCGAAAATCTCTTCAAACCACGTCAGCTTCGCCTTGCCGTAGGTATGGGTACTGACTTCGTCAGTTCTATCCACAACCTCAAAACAGTGTTTTGAGCTGACTTCGTCAGTCTTATCTACAATCTCAAAGCAGTGCTTTGAGCTGTCTATGGCTAGCTTCCTAGTTTGCTCTTTGATTTTCATTGAGTATAATCATAAAAAAGTTTCCAATCACTTGATTGGAAACTTTTTTATAGTCGGTTTCGGAAAACTTCGTACATGAGAATGGCTGCAGCAACACTGGCATTGAGGCTTTGAACATGTCCATTCATAGGAATGGTAATCATTTCATCG
Organism: Streptococcus oralis; assembly: GCA_905372585.1. Classification (GTDB taxonomy): domain Bacteria; phylum Bacillota; class Bacilli; order Lactobacillales; family Streptococcaceae; genus Streptococcus; species Streptococcus oralis_CJ. Next base: position 6,745 of record CAJPPL010000009.1, on the reverse strand, counting down.
ACCTGTTTTTTGATATTGCTAGAGATGCCTTTTCCTTCATTTCCGATGATGAGGGCGATTTTCCCTTTTGTATTCCACTTGTGGCAAGGGGTACCGTTCATATCCGTTCCGAAGGTCCAGAAGCCCTCATCCTTGAGTTTATCTAGGGTTTGACTGAGGTTGGTCACTCGCGCAATCGGTACATGCTCAATAGCACCTGTGGCCGTTTTGGCAACGACAGGAGTCACTCCGACAGCACGGTGCTTGGGAATGATGACACCTGAAACATTGGTCGCATCAGCAGTCCTTAAGATAGAGCCTAAGTTGTGAGGGTCAGTTAGACCATCCAGAATCAACAAAAGTGGATTTTCTTCTTGACGCGTTTTGGCAAGAATGTGATTTAGCTCGCTATAGGCAAATTCAGAAACTCGAAGGACAAATCCTTGATGGACAGCGCCTTCGGTCATTTCAGAGAGGGATTTTTTTGAGGTCCAAGAGATGGAGACTTTTTTCTCAGCAGCCAGTTCCTTGACTTTCTCAACATTCTTTCCCCTTAGATCTTCTTGGAGGTAGAGTTTGTTTCCAGTGTTTGCAAGGAGGGCTTCTGTAACGGCGTGGACGCCATAGACAATATCATTTGTTTTCATGCCTCTATTATAACACAAAACCCCGTCTTGCAACGGGATTTTCTTTATTCGAGGATGAGGAGTCCATCTTTAACAGCAAATGGGTCTTTCTCATTGATACGATCGTAAAACATGATTCCGTTTAGGTGATCAATTTCATGTTGGACAACGATAGAGTTGTAACCTTTGAGCTTGATGCGGTGTTTTTCGCCGTCCTTGTCAAAGTAATCAACAGTGACGCGGGCATGGCGAATAACATAGCCAGGTACGTTTCGGTCAACAGAAAGGCAACCTTCTCCTTCGCCAAGAGCAGCATCTTGAACAGAGTGAGAGACGATTTTTGGATTGTACATAACAGCTTGCAAGTCGTAGGCTTCCTGTGGAGTTTCACCTTCTTCCACAATATTGGGAACTAAAACAGCGATAATGCGTTTTGAGATATCGAGTTGGGGAGCAGCCAATCCAACCCCACCGCGGAGTCCCATCTTTTCAGCCATAACAGGATCTTGGGAATGTTTGAGGAATTGCATCATCTTTTCACCAAGGATGATTTCCTGGTCAGACAGTGGGAAAGTAACTTCCTCAGCAACTGCGCGAAGTGTCGGATTCCCCTCGCGGATAATATCGTTCATATCAATTAAGTGAGCAGCTTTTGTAATACGTTCTATTGCAGACATTTTCTCTCCTTTCATTACCTCTACATGATAACACAAAATAGGCGAGAAAGAAAGTCGCAGAAGTTCCTAAAAAATAATATAATAAACGGTATTCCTCTTTTGTCTGTGGTATAATAAAAGAAAAGACTTGCACCAAAAGACAAGGGGGAATAAAGATGGAAAAGCGACAAGATAGACGGTCTCAGGGCTCTCTTTATGGGTTGTGGAGAACTAGTGTGGATTTCTTTCGGAATTATAAATCCTGGACCAATGCTCAGTTTATTATTGTGTTACTGCTTGCAGTTGCCTTGTCCATGGGGGGGAACTTATTAGTTCGAGCAGTACAAGGTAGTAAGGGAACAAGCCCTGGTAGCCAAACTCTTGATTCTGCTAGTACATCTGGTCAATCCAAGGAAGATCAGTCTGGTGAAACAACGGCACGTATCATGGCAAATGGTGACCTTCTTTATCATATCCCTATCTACCGAACAGCTCTTAAAGAAGATGGGACCTATGATTTCCATGAAAATTTTGAGTATGTAAAACCCTGGCTCAAACAAGCGGATTTGGTGATTGGTGACTTTGAAGGAACGGTGAACAAGGACCACTATTTGGCAGGTTATCCTCTCTTTAATGCACCAGGAGAAGTCATGGATGCGATCAAGGATGCAGGCTACCAAGTTCTAGACTTGGCTCATAATCATATTTTGGATTCTCAAATTGAGGGAGTGGTTTCAACGGCTCAAGCTATTGAAAAGGCTGGAATGACACCCATCGGAGTCTACACGCATGAATCCCGAGACCAAGCCCCTATAGTCATAAAGGAAGTCAATGGTATCAGGGTAGCTCTCCTGGCCTATTCTTACGGTTTTAATGGCATTGAGCAGTATATCTCTCAAGAGGACTATAATCGCTATCTTTCTGATTTGAATGAAGATAAGATGAAGGCAGAAATCGAGCGTGCAGAGAAGGAGGCGGATATTACTGTCATCATGCCTCAGATGGGAATTGAGTACCAGCTAGAACCAACGGAAGAACAGAAAACACTGTACCATAAGATGATTGATTGGGGAGCAGATATTATCTTTGGAGGGCATCCTCACGTCGTTGAACCTGCTGAAACAGTTGAAAAAGATGGTGACAAAAAACTGATCATCTACTCCATGGGAAATTTCCTCTCAAACCAACGCATTGAAACCATGCAAGATGAGGAAAATGCCAAGTGGACGGAGCGCGGTGTTCTCATGGATGTGACCATTAAGAAAAAAGATGGCAAGACTAGGATTGAAACGGCCAAAGCGCATCCTACTTGGGTCAATCGAACACCCAAAGGGACTTACTCTCCAGAAGGCTATCCGCTCTTCCTCTATCAGACCTATATCCTAGAGGACTTCATTGAGGGAGGCAGTCACCGTGACAAGTTGGACGAGGCGACCAAAGAACGAATTGACACAGCCTATAAAGAAATGAATGAACATGTAGGGTTGAAGTGGTAGGTACTCGCCCTAAAGGAAACAAGATGACGATTAAATTGATTGCAACGGATATGGATGGAACTTTGCTGGATCCAAGAGGGCAACTGGACTTGCCACGTTTAGAAAAGATTTTAGACCAATTAGATGAACGAGGTATCCGTTTTGTCATTGCGACAGGGAATGAAGTTCACCGTATGAGGCAATTACTGGAGCACTTGGCGAGTAGAGTAGTTCTAGTCGTTGCCAATGGGGCACGTATTTTTGAAAACAATGAACTGATTCAAGCGCAGATTTGGGATGATGCTATGGTTGACAAGGTTCTCTTTCATTTTAAAGGGAGGGAGTGTCGAGATCAGTTCGTCGTTACCAGTATGAATGGGAGTTTTGTCAAGGAAGGAACGGTTTTTACAGACCTGGAAAAATTTATGACTCCAGAGATGATTGAAAAACTTTACCAAAGGACCAATTTTGTGGATGAGCTAAACTCAGACCTCTTTGGAGGAGTCCTAAAGATGAGCATGGTCGTTGGTGAAGAACGTTCTAGTGCAGTTTTGCAGGAAATCAATGACCTCTTTGATGGTCGTGTAAGAGCTGTTTCTAGCGGTTATGGCTGTATTGATATCCTGCAAGCTGGTGTTCACAAGGCTTGGGGATTGGAAGAATTACTCAAGCGCTGGAATTTGACATCGGAACAGATCATGGCTTTTGGTGATAGCGAAAATGATGTTGAGATGTTGGAGATGGCTGGAATTGCCTATGCTATGGAAAATGCAGCTGAAGAGGCCAAGGCAGTTGCAACAGCCCTAGCTCCAGCTAACAGCCAGGCGGGTGTTTATCAAGTTCTAGAAAATTGGTTAGAGAAAGAGGGATAAGGTGGCAGTACAGTTATTAGAGAATTGGCTCTTAAAAGAGCAGGAAAAAATTCAAACCAAGTATCGTGGATTGAATCAAGTCTCTGTCCTAGAGCCGGATATTATCTTTATCGGAGATTCGATTGTGGAATATTACCCTCTGCAAGAGTTGTTTGGGACTGCCAAGACGATTGTTAATCGTGGCATCCGAGGCTACCAGACGGGACTTTTATTAGAGAATTTGGGTGCCCATCTTTATGGTGATGCTGTGGATCAAATTGTTCTCCTAATAGGAACAAATGATATTGGAAAAGATATTCCCATGAATGATGCTTTGGATAATCTTGAGCGTGTAATCCAATCGATTGCCCGAGAATATCCGCTGTCACAAATAAAGCTCCTTTCCATTCTGCCAGTCAATGAAGGAGAAGAATACAAGCAGACAGTATATATTCGTACCAATGAAAAGATTAGAGAATGGAATCAAGCCTATGAGGCTCTAGCATCCGCCTATATGCAGGTAGATTTTGTGCCGATTTATGATAGTTTGACAGATACAGAAGGGCAACTTCAATCAGCCTATACAACGGATGGCCTCCATCTAAGTGTAGCGGGTTATCAAGCCTTATCAAAAGCCTTAAAAGGGGTTCTTTTCTAAAGAAACGGCTTGATTTTGCATTTTTTTTGAAGATAGGTTATAATAGTTTCTAACATCCTGGGGTCGTTACGGATTCGACAGGCATTATGAGGCATATTTTGCAACCCGTGTGGCGACGTAAACGCTCAGTTAAATATAACTGCAAAAAATAACACTTCTTACGCTCTAGCTGCCTAAAAACCAGCAGGCGTGACCTGATTTGGATTGCTCGTGTTCAATGACAGGTCTTATGATTAGCGAGATACGATCAAGCCTTGTCTAGTGGTTTGATAAGAGATTAATAGACTCGCAGTTCCTAGGCTTGAGTTATGTGTCGAGGGACTGTTAAAACAATACATAACCTATGGTTGTAGACAAATATGTTGGCAGGTGTTTGGACGTGGGTTCGACTCCCACCGGCTCCATTATTTCTTTGCATTCTTTTGCATTTCTTGGTAAAACGTTGTTAAATCAACGTTTTTTGTTTTTGCCTTTGGTATTCCTTGGTATTCTTTTTTTAAAAAGGGATACAAAAAAAGATACAACAATGTTGTATCTAAAAAATAATTTTGTTTTTCTACGGAAGACATGGGATTCGAACCCACGCACGCTGTTACACGCCTACCGCGTTTCCAACACGGCCTCTTAAGCCTCTTGAGTAATCTTCCAATACTTACTCAAATAGTCTACCATAAAGCCACTTATCTTGCAATAAAAATTTTGGAAATAAGAAAAATGATAGAAATTGAAAGAAAATGATAAAAAATGCTTGACTTTGATAGAAATTGTGCTAGAATGAATAGTGTAAACGATAACAGGAGGTGATTTGGTGTTAAAAACTGAGCGGAAGCAACTGATTTTAGAGGAGTTAAATCAACATCATGTAGTTTCCCTAGAAAAATTGGTTAGTCTATTAGAAACATCAGAATCAACGGTTCGAAGAGATTTGGATGAGCTGGAGGCGGAAAACAAACTTCGCCGTGTGCATGGTGGAGCAGAATTGCCCCACTCCTTGCAGGAAGAAGAAACCATCCAAGAAAAATCTGTCAAAAACCTTCAAGAGAAGAAGCTACTGGCTCAGAAAGCAGCCTCTCTTATTAAGGAAAAAGATGTCATTTTTATCGATGCTGGAACGACAACTGCTTTTTTAATCAAGGAATTGGTTAATAAGAATATTACAGTTGTGACCAACTCCATTCACCATGCGGTTCAGTTGGTTGAAAAACAGATTCCAACTGTCATGGTTGGAGGAAGTGTCAAGATGGCAACAGATGCATGTATCGGTGGTGTTGCTCTTAACCAAATCAATCAATTGCACTTTGACCGTGCCTTTGTTGGGATGAATGGTGTAGACGATGGTTATTATACGACTCCTGATATGGAGGAGGGAGCCGTTAAGCGTGCTATTTTAGAGAATGCCAAACAAACCTATGTCTTAGTGGATTCGTCTAAGATTGGACAAACTTGCTTTGCCAAGGTAGCACCACTTAAACGCGCTATTGTCATCACAAGTCAAGGGCATGAGCTCTTGCAGGCTATTAAGAAGAAAACGGAGGTAATAGAAGTATGATTTATACAGTCACACTCAATCCATCCATTGACTATATCGTGCGCTTGGACCAAGTTCAAGTCGGTAGTGTCAATCGTATGGACAGTGATGATAAGTTTGCTGGTGGGAAAGGAATCAATGTCAGTCGTGTTTTGAAACGCTTGGGTATTCCAAATACTGCGACTGGATTTATCGGAGGTTTTACTGGTAAATTTATCACAGATACCCTTACAGAGGAAGAAATCGAAACTCGTTTTGTCCAAGTAGCAGAAGATACTCGCATCAATGTCAAGATTAAAGCAGACCAAGAAACAGAAATCAACGGGACTGGTCCAAATGTGGAACCGGCTCAGCTAGAAGAGTTGAAAGCTATTTTGTCTAGTCTGACAGCAGATGATACGGTTGTGTTTGCGGGTTCGAGTGCTAAGAATCTAGGTAATGTTATTTACAAAGATTTGATTGCCTTGACACGCCAGACTGGTGCGCAAGTGGTTTGTGACTTTGAAGGACAGACCTTGATTGATAGTTTGGACTACCAGCCACTTTTGGTTAAACCAAACAATCACGAGCTTGGAGCTATCTTTGGAGTGAAACTCGAAAGTTTAGATGAAATCGAGAACTATGCTCGTCAGTTACTGGCCAAAGGAGCTCAAAACGTTATTATCTCCATGGCTGGCGACGGTGCTCTTCTTGTCACATCTGAGGGAGCTTACTTCGCCAAACCTATCAAGGGAACAGTCAAAAATTCAGTCGGGGCTGGTGACTCTATGGTAGCTGGATTTACAGGTCAATTTGTCAAATCAAAAGACGCAATAGAAGCCTTCAAATGGGGAGTTGCTTGTGGCACAGCAACGACCTTCTCAGATGACTTGGCAACAGCGGACTTTATTAAAGAAACATATGAAAAAGTTGAGGTAGAAAAACGATGAAAATTCAAGACCTATTGAGAAAAGATGTCATGTTGCTGGATTT
>CAJPPL010000008.1:0-85499 GCA_905372585.1 Streptococcus oralis | reverse complement strand
ACAAGGCAGATGTTTGTTAGGATTGTTTTTTGGGAACGTGACATGGATTCACTCACTTTCTATTTGTTATTATTCATCTCGATATTTTACTTCTGACTTCATGATAAAGGGATTGATCAATTCATGATGGTCATAAGTAGTACGGGCCAAAAAACCTCTAGCAATGATGATTTCCTTATCTTCTATGCGATAGTCTATATTGATAGGGACGGCTGGATCCGAGATAACTGATAAAACAAAGAATGCTGCAAACCAAAGGTAAAATGTCACCAATCCACTAAATACTTGAAAAATAAGGTGATACCATTTAGCATCTCTTGTTCTATAAAAGATTCTCCAAGGATGGATTAGGAAGGTCAAACAAAGAATGAAAAACCAACTATTCCACAAAATCGGCGTAAAAGATAGTCCAAAAACCAGCAACACCAAATGAAGAACCACAAAGGTCAGCAAAGCCAAATAGAGGGTTTTAAATGAAATTAACTTAATTCGATTTTCTTTTGTCATGATTTTTCCTCTTTTTGTCCTTATATTTCAAAATGACCATTAATATCGCTGGAATGATGAAAAAGATTAGATAGGTAGCAATTGGAAGCCAGATGTAGCGATAATCGATAGATAATAGGGAAGGAATTTTTTTAACATTTCTCCCTTTCACCCCAACAAGTAAGTGGAGGAGAAAAATAGGTCCGTTTATGAATAGAAAAGTTTTTAAAAATCCTTGTACTGAGGCCTTATTGCTAAAACCATCTCTAAAAATACCTTGATAGAGTGTGTGCACCAAAAAGACAAAATTCATAATAATTGGTAAGAGATAGGACATTTCTTGATATGGTTTCGGGATAAGTGACGTCCCGAACAACACATACATGATACCAAAAATAGATAATAATATTATACCACCATCCATAAAAGAAGCAATCTTTAAATGTCTTTCCAGCCACAATTGGACGTGAGCTACCAAAGAATACTTTTTATGGATTTTTCTCATTTTTCTGTCCTGTTGTTTGACCTTCTTTTTTCTCTTAATCTTTCGTTCCATTTACGCCTCCTTCTGCTCTTTTCTATCCGTATAATCAAAAGCAGAATGCCCAGCCCCAAGAAAAAGAAAAAGAGATAACTTACAATAGGGACCCAGACATATGCTGGATCCATAGAAATTATGGGAGGGAAATTCGTTGACTTACGACGTCCTAGCCAATTCAGACCTACCAAGAGATGAAAGGGAAAAAGAAGACCATTGAACCCAATAAATCCCCATGAAAAGTAACGCCATTTCTGAAGTTTATCACTACTAAAACGAAAGACAAGGAAATAGGTTGATAAGATCAGAAGGATAAGATTGAAGCTTAAGGGGGAAAGATAGTTCATGTTCGGTAATAGATAACTAATGTAAGAGGCGGCAAGAAATGATACAAACATAGATCCAAATAACACACTCGTATCCAAAAGTTGAGCAATCCTTCTGTGCCTTTCCATCCAAAGAAAAATCCTATTAGTCCAAGAAGACTTTTCTTTTGTCTTGTACTTCATTTGTCTACTCATCTTCATTTTCACCTACTCCTTTTTTTGAACCTTTAGAGAGAAAGAAGATTGCTAAAGTTAACATCAAGACTAGAAGGTAGATGACAATAGGAAACCAGATATAGGATGACTCCAGTGAAAACAAAGGTGATAGAACGACTCTTCCTCTTTTTCTCACGCCAATCAGTTGAAAAATGAAGCTAAGGATATTGATATAAATAAAGGGTTCACAAAATCTTTTAAGGGTCCTTTCTTTTTCAGTTTTCACTGACAAAAAGAGAGCATAGAACCTATTACCCAAGATAAAAAGATTCAATTGCAAGGGAAATAAAAGCTCTCTGTATCTAAAATCAGCTGGAATGCTTTTGTTCTGTGATGTTGTAAATTCTATAACTAGGAACAAGATGATATAAAAGACAATATCAAGCATAAATTTGATAAATCGATGTCCTTGTAACCAAAAACGTACTGGATCTATGCCTGATGACTTCTTATAATTCTTCTCTTTCAAATTCATAATAACTTCTTTCCATTAAAAATATATGCTAAAGCGTGATCGTTTGTTCATTGCGTAATCTAAAAACAAAATCACAATTCTACCAGTATTTAACTCTCAGATTTTGATGATTTCTTACGTACCATTCTAATTTCAGTGATAGGTTTTCCAAGGTCAAGTATTTTTTCTTGCCCATCAAAAGTAAAACCCATTTTTTGATAGAAAGCAATGGCTCGCTTATTCTCTTTTAATACCCATAAAAATATTTCAGAGAACTGTTCAAGAGTCGTCAGTGCTTCCTTCATTAACTTCTGAGCAATACCTTTTCCGTAATAGTCTTTTAAAACATATAAGGCAATAATTTCACCAGCTTGAATAGTCTCATCACGAAAGTTTCCATAACTGATAAAACCAACTACCTTCATTCCATCTATCGCAATCAATGTATTGTCTGGATATTTTTGACTAAAGAATCGACATCTTTCTAATGTCATCGTCTCCTGAAATTCTGCAGGTAAAAGATCATCATAAGCCTCTCTCCACGTTTGCCAATGAACGAAGGATTTACCTTCTATCTCTTCAGGAGTTTCCATTTGTTTGATAGTTAGGTTCATTTATTTTACTCCATTCTTCTCTCAGAATACCATATTTAATACTATCAAAATATTTGCCTTGGTAATAACGAACTTTTGGAATATGAGCTTCTTTTTTCATTCTTAATTTTTCAGCCAATTTCATCATACCAAAATTTCCTGACCAAGTTGTCAAACCAAGATGCTCCAACTCCAAGTAATCCTGAAATGTCCGATCTATCCACTGTAGCATAGCAGCTTTTCCAATGCCAGAGTTCCAAAACTTGTTATCATAAATACAAATCCCCAATTCCATCCATCTTGTTTGTTTACATACCCAGTAGCGCGAAACAGTCCCAACTAATTTATCATCAACAAAAATACCAAGGCGATTTGAGTTGTTTAGAGTAGATTCTGATTTTTGTAGTTTAAATTCTTGAAAATTAGGAAAATGCTGATAATCGTCATAATAGGGAGCATCATACTGCTTCCAAATTGGATTAGATTGTGAATAAGCAATTTCCCACAAAGACACCAAATCTTCTTCAATTAGTTTTCTTAAATAAACCATACTTTTTCCTAATCCAACGCCTTGACTTCCTCAGCTACTTTTTGTAGATATTTTTGTCTTGTAGAATTTGTATTCACCTCACGCCCTAACTCACCCAAAATTGAAACTTTCTTTGTTTTGATACCGCAATGATTCAGGACAGCATTCTTTAATACTGATATTCCATAACTGTCTGGGATATTGATAGGACCTGAAAATACTTTGTACCACCATGTTGGTGCCATGGATGTTGCGTAAATACTAGCTGTTTTTCCTTTTAGTAACTTTTTAAACTGCTGACCCCTTAAGTAGTTTAAAATAAAACTTCCTTGATTATTGGCAGAGTACGCAATTCCTGGCGTGAAAACACGATCAATCCAACCCTTCAATAAACTAGGCATACTACTCCACCAAATTGGATAAACAAAAATGAAATGATCTGCCCACTGAATTAATTCCTGAGAGCGAAGTATGAAGGGGTCCTCTTCCATCCGTTTTCGATAACCATAACGCAATACAGGATCAAAATCTATCTCATTTAGGTTAATAGATTCAAGCTCATGATTATTTGAGTCAATATTTTTTACAATCGTTTGAAAAATTTCTTGACAGAAACTTCCCTTGTCAGGATGTCCATTGATCACTAAAATTTTCATTCGTTTTCTCCTATCTAATCCAACGCCTTCACTTCCAACATCATATCACGAATCTGAGCTGCGAGTTCAAAGTCAAGCACTTCGACGGCTTCTTGCATTTGTTTTTCGAGTTTTTTAACGAGTTCCTTGCGCTCTTGTTTGTTGAGGCTATTGATATCGACTTCCTTGTCCTCTTCCTTAGCAACTTCATTAGTTACGGCGATTAGATCAAGGATAAGTTCAGTAAACCTTAAGTTCTCAGTGAAGTGTATATTTTAATGCCTCTTGCTCCTATTTTAATAAGACAAAAAAGTTTTAAGTCTGTTTAAGATTTTTAACACTCTTTATTAAAGTAAGAATATACGCCATTAATTTATTTCTAAAATACTCAATCATAGCGCCAGAAAAGAACAGGGCCAGTGTCATAACTAGAATCATAATGACAAAAATGGGAAATTCTTGTTCTTCAACTAAAGTATGGATGGTTGGTATAATTCTTCTAAAAATAAGAGGATGTACATGAAACAGATAAACCCCCAAAGTTAGTGGAGATATTAAAAGAACTAGTCTCTTAAAAGTTAAGGGAATATCCTTAATATTCAAGAAGAGTAAAAATATTGCTATTCCTTGCAGTGTGACCGTAGGAGAAATATAACTTCTCCACTGTTCAAAACCAAGCCAGCACAATATAAAAGTTAAACTAGTTAGAAATAAAATGAATCCACTAACATTACGTATTTGAAAACGACTTTCGTAATTTGATTTTCTAATTATTGCTCCTATAGTGTACAAAAGAACCATCCATAATACACTATATCCACCCCACAAGCCCAGAATATCTTGTTTAAATACTGTAGGTATGACAGAAAAGTATATAAATGCTCCACTAACAATTGGAAGCAATTGTTCTTTTTTCAATGTCAACACTGCTTGATTCAAAAATGGTGCTATTAAGACTAAACCAAAATAGCAACTCATATACCAATACTGTCCATGACTTATTGGAGTTAAAGCTGAAAACCAATCACTTAAGTTAACAGATGATTTTGAAAAAATAGCAAATACAAAAGTAATTGAAATAGTATAGAAAATAATCTGTACCCAAAAACCAAACATTTTTTTATAACTAAATTGTGAATAAAGACCGACATACCCACTGATTAAAATATAAATATTTACAGCTGGATATGAGAAAGCTTCTAAAAAATTGGCAATAATATAGTAAAGATCTTTTTGACTATCAACTTTCTCCAAAATTCCTCCCATACCCAAAACATGTAAGTTGCAAATCATCAACATAGCTAGAATTCTACAACATTCAATGCCTATGTGTTTAGTTTTTTTTGCTGTCATATTATGTCTTTCTATATATTTCTATTTCTTTATAATTTTTTCAGTTTAACGCCTTCACTTCCAACATCATATCGCGTATCTGAGCTGCCAGTTCAAAGTCAAGCACTTCGACGGCTTCTTGCATTTGTTTCTCCAGTTTCTTGACGAGTTCTTTGCGTTCTTGTTTGTTAAGGCTATTGATATCGACTTCCTTGTCCTCTTCCTTGGCAACTGCCTTGGTTACGGCGATTAGATCACGAATTTCTTTCTTAATAGTTTGTGGCACAATACCATGCTCTTCATTATAAGCCATCTGGATTTTCCGACGACGGGCTGTTTCATCGATAGCTTTTTGCATAGACTGGGTCATCGTGTCTGCATACATGATGACATGCCCTTCACTATTGCGGGCGGCACGTCCAATGGTCTGGATTAAGCCACGTTCGTTACGTAGGAATCCTTCCTTGTCGGCATCGAGAATGGCTACTAAACTTACTTCAGGAACGTCAATCCCTTCGCGGAGCAGGTTGATTCCGACCAAAACATCAAAAACACCCAAACGTAGGTCACGGATAATCTCCGTCCGCTCCAAGGTCTTAATGTCCGAGTGCATGTACTTAACCTTGATGCCCATTTCCTTAAAGTAGTCGGTTAAGTCTTCTGCCATTTTCTTGGTCAAGGTTGTAATAAAGGTTCGTTCATTCTTTTCAACACGGGCATTGATTTCACCTAGGAGGTCATCAATCTGTCCCATAGTTGGACGAACTTCCACCTCTGGGTCTAGAAGTCCTGTCGGACGAATGATTTGCTCAATCACTGTCTCGGTCTGTTCATTTTCATAGTCACCTGGTGTCGCTGAAACATAAACAATCTGGTGAACATGACTTTCAAACTCTTCCCGACGGAGAGGACGATTGTCCAAGGCAGAAGGCAAACGGAAACCATAATTGACCAACATTTCCTTACGTGAACGGTCTCCATTGTACATGCCCTTAATCTGCCCCATGGTCATGTGACTTTCATCAATCATGATCAAGAAATCATCTGGGAAGAAATCAAGAAGCGTATAAGGAGGCTCTCCTTCGCTACGACCATCCATGTAACGAGAATAGTTTTCAACACCGTTGGTATAACCCATCTCACGCAGCATTTCGATATCGTACTCTGTCCGCTGTTTCAAACGCTGAGCTTCTAGCAGTTTGCCTTCCTTTTCAAAGACAGCCAACTGCTCCTCCAACTCTGCCTGAATCTTAGCAATCGCAACCTCCATGTGGTCGTCATTGGTCACAAAGTGAGTGGCAGGGAAAATCGCCAAATGATCCACTTCTCCCAATACCTGACCTGTCAAAGCCTCAACTTCACGGATACGGTCAATCTCATCCCCGAAAAATTCTACTCGAAAAGCGTGTTCATCACGAGAAGCTGGGAAAATCTCCACCACATCCCCGCGAACGCGAAATCTTCCCCGTTGGAAATCAATATCATTGCGTTCAAACTGGATATCAACCAAATCATTCAAGAGTTTATCACGAGAAATTTCAAGACCTGGACGCAGACTTACAACACTGTCAGCGTATTCTTTGGGCGAACCCAAACCATAGATACAAGAGACAGAAGCCACGACAATGACGTCATTACGCTCTAAAAGGGCTGATGTCGCAGAGTGTCGAAGCTTGTCAATCTCATCATTGACCGAGCTATCCTTTTCAATATAAGTATCACTCGAAGGGACATAGGCCTCGGGTTGGTAATAATCATAGTAGGATACGAAGTACTCAACAGCATTCTCAGGGAAAAATTCCTTGAACTCTCCATAGAGCTGACCAGCTAGGGTTTTGTTATGGGCAATGACCAAAGTTGGTTTATTGACTTTGGAAATGACCTGACTCATGGTATAGGTCTTCCCTGTACCCGTCGCCCCCATCAAAATCTGAGCCTTTTCTCCACCCTCGATATTGTCAACCAACTGCTCAATCGCTTGGGGTTGATCTCCTGAAGGTTCATATTTTGATACTAGTTTAAATTTATTATCTGTAATTCTATTAATCATGATTGCCTCATCTGCATTTTTCTATCCTTCTATTTTACCATAAATTTACTTTTCAGACTCTTCTCTAAGTTGATAAGAGCAAGGATTCTATGTTACATTTCCTTACATAAAATCCATAAAATTTGCCTTTTCATTCATTTTCTGATATAATGGGAAAATATTCGGAAAAGGAGACTAAAAATGAAGAAAAAAATACTAGCATGTTTGCTCATTTTATTTCCCATTTTCTCACTAGGTATGGCAAAAGCTGATACTGTTAAGATTGTGTCTGATACAGCTTACGCACCTTTTGAGTTTAAAGATTCAGATCAAACCTATAAAGGGATTGATGTTGATATTATCAATAAAGTCGCAGAAATCAAAGGATGGAACATCCAAATGTCTTATCCTGGCTTTGATGCAGCTGTAAATGCAGTGCAATCAGGTCAAGCAGATGCTATTATGGCAGGTATGACAAAAACAAAAGAACGTGAAAATGTCTTTACCATGTCTGATACTTATTATGATACAAAAGTTGTCATTGCTACGACAAAGGCAAATAAAATCACCAAATATGAGGAACTTAGCGGCAAAACAGTTGGAGTTAAGAACGGAACTGCCGCCCAACGTTTCCTCGAAAGTATCAAAGATAAATACGGTTTCTCTATTAAAACCTTTGATACAGGTGATTTGATGAATAACAGTCTAAGTGCTGGTGCTGTAAATGCCATCATGGATGATAAACCTGTTATTGAGTATGCGATTAACCAAGGACAAGATCTCAGCATCAATATGGATGGTGAGGCTGTTGGAAGCTTTGCTTTTGGCGTCAAGAAAGGGAGCAAGTATGAACACTTGGTTACCGAGTTTAACGAAGCCCTAGCACAAATGAAGAAAGATGGTAGCTTGGAGCAAATCATCCAAAAATGGACAGCTTCTACAACTACGGCAAGCCCAACGACAACTACTGCTGCTGGACAAAAAGCTACTCCAGTGAAAAGCAAGTACATTATTGCCAGCGACTCATCTTTCGCCCCATTCGTCTTTCAAAATTCAAGCAATCAATACACTGGTATTGATATGGACCTCATCAAGGCCATTGCCAAAGACCAAGGTTTTGAAATTGAAATTACCAACCCAGGATTTGACGCAGCCATTAGTGCTGTACAAGCAGGACAAGCAGATGGTATCATTGCTGGTATGTCTGTAACAGATGCCCGTAAGGAAACCTTCGACTTCTCAGAATCATACTACACAGCAAATACGATTCTTGGTGTGAAAGAATCAAGCACAATTGCTTCTTATGAAGACCTCAAGGATAAAACTGTCGGTGTTAAAAACGGAACTGCCTCTCAAACGTTCCTTACTGAGAATCAAAACAAATACGGCTATAAGATTAAAACCTTTGCAGATGGCGCATCAATGTATGACAGTCTGAACACTGGAGCTATTGATGCCGTGATGGATGATGAGCCAGTTCTCAAATATTCTATCAGCCAAGGGCAAAAATTGAAAACACCAATCGCTGGGACTCCAATCGGTGAAACTGCCTTTGCGGTTAAAAAAGGAACAAACCCTGAATTGATCCAGATGTTCAATAATGGACTTGCGAACCTCAAAGCTAACGGAGAATTCCAAAAGATTCTTGACAAGTATCTAGCTAGCGAAACTTCAACTGACTCTACAAGTACGGTTGACGAAACTACTATCTGGGGCTTGCTTCAAAACAACTACAAACAACTTCTTAGTGGACTTGGAATCACTCTTGCCTTAGCACTTATTTCATTTGCAATTGCCATTGTCATCGGTATTATCTTTGGTATGTTTAGTGTTAGCCCGTACAAATCTCTTCGCTTAATCTCTGAGATTTTCGTTGACGTTATTCGCGGTATCCCATTGATGATTCTTGCAGCCTTTATCTTCTGGGGTATTCCAAACTTCATCGAGTCGATTACAGGCCAACAAAGTCCAATCAATGATTTTGTAGCTGGTACTATTGCCCTCTCACTCAATGCAGCTGCTTATATCGCTGAAATTGTTCGTGGTGGGATTCAAGCTGTTCCAGTTGGGCAAATGGAAGCCAGTCGCAGTCTTGGTATCTCTTATGGAAAAACCATGCGTAAGATTATCTTGCCACAAGCAACTAAATTGATGTTGCCAAACTTCGTCAACCAATTCGTTATCGCTCTTAAAGATACAACCATTGTATCTGCTATCGGTTTGGTGGAACTTTTCCAAACTGGTAAGATTATCATCGCCCGTAACTACCAAAGTTTCAAGATGTATGCAATCCTTGCTATCTTCTATCTTGTAATTATCACGCTTTTGACTAGACTAGCGAAACGCTTAGAAAAGAGGATTCGTTAATGGCAAAACTAAAAATTGATGTAAATGATTTGCATAAGTATTATGGAAAAAACGAAGTTTTAAAAGGCATTACTACTAAGTTCTATGAAGGAGATGTTGTCTGTATCATCGGTCCTTCTGGTTCTGGTAAATCCACTTTCCTCCGTAGCCTTAACCTTCTCGAGGAGGTAACGAGTGGCCACATCACAGTAAATGGTTATGATTTGACTGAAAAATCAACCAATGTCGACCATGTTCGCGAGAACGTGGGAATGGTCTTCCAACACTTCAACCTCTTCCCACACATGTCCGTCCTAGAGAATATCACTTTTGCACCTATTGAACACAAAAGGATGACCAAAGAAGAAGCTGAAAAATTGGGGATGGAGTTGCTTGAAAAGGTAGGACTAGCAGATAAAGCTAATGCCAACCCAGATAGCCTTTCAGGTGGTCAGAAACAGCGTGTAGCTATCGCTCGTGGACTTGCCATGAATCCTGATATCATGCTCTTTGATGAGCCAACTTCCGCTCTGGACCCTGAAATGGTTGGAGATGTACTGAATGTTATGAAGGAATTGGCGGAACAAGGAATGACCATGATTATCGTAACCCATGAGATGGGATTTGCTCGTCAGGTGGCTAACCGTGTTATCTTTACGGCTGATGGTGAGTTCCTAGAAGACGGAACACCTGACCAAATCTTTGATAACCCTCAACACCCTCGTCTAAAAGAGTTCTTGGACAAGGTCTTAAATGTATAAAACAAAACTGTAAGGTTCTCCTTACAGTTTTTTAATTGCGTATTGGATTTTTGATTTTTTTGAAAATTATGATAAAATAAAAGCTATGACAATGAGAAAATCTCATCCCTAGTCCAACTAGGAAAAAATATAGAAATTAGGTAGCTAGATGTCATCAAAGGTTATTGTTACAATTTTCGGTGCGAGTGGAGATTTAGCTAAACGCAAACTCTACCCTTCCCTTTTCAGACTCTATAAATCAGGCAATCTCTCTGAACATTTTGCAGTTATCGGAACAGCTCGTAGACCTTGGAGTAAGGAATATTTTGAATCTGTAGTTGTCGAATCCATCCTTGATTTGGCAGATAGTACCGAGCAAGCCCAAGAATTTGCTAGCCACTTCTACTATCAAAGCCATGATGTGAACGATACGGAACATTACATTGCTTTGCGCCAATTACAAGCTGAGCTTAACGAAAAATACCAAGCTGAACACAATAAGCTCTTCTTCTTGTCTATGGCACCTCAGTTCTTTGGAACTATTGCCAAGCACCTCAAATCTGAAAACATTGTCGATGGTAAAGGTTTTGAGCGCTTGATCGTTGAGAAACCATTTGGTACAGACTACGAAACAGCAAGCAAACTCAATGAAGATCTCCTTGCGGCCTTTGATGAGGAGCAAATCTACCGTATCGACCATTACCTAGGTAAAGAGATGATTCAGAGTATCTTTGCTGTTCGTTTTGCCAACATGATCTTTGAGAATGTTTGGAATCGCGAACACATCGATAATGTTCAGATTACCTTTGCGGAACGTTTGGGTGTAGAAGAACGCGGTGGCTACTACGATCAATCTGGTGCCCTTCGTGATATGGTGCAAAACCATACTCTCCAACTTCTCTCTCTTCTAGCCATGGACAAACCAGCTAGCTTTACAAAGGATGAGATTCGTGCTGAAAAGATAAAGGTCTTTAAAAACCTCTATCATCCAACTGAGGAAGAATTGAAAGAACAGTTTATCCGTGGTCAGTACCGCTCTGGTAAAATCGATGGTATGAAATACATTTCCTATCGAAGCGAGCCAAATGTCGATCCTGAATCTACAACAGAAACCTTTGCATCTGGCGCCTTCTTTGTAGATAGCGATCGTTTCCGTGGTGTTCCCTTTTTCTTCCGTACAGGGAAACGCCTGACCGAAAAAGGAACTCACGTCAATATCGTCTTTAAGCAAATGGACTCTATCTTTGGAGAACCATTAGCACCAAATATCTTGACCATCTATATCCAACCAACTGAAGGATTCTCTCTTAGCTTAAATGGGAAACAAGTCGGTGAAGAATTTAACCTAGCTCCAAGCTCTCTGGATTACCGTACAGATGCTACTGCTACTGGAGCCTCACCAGACCCATACGAGAAATTAATCTACGATGTTTTGAACAACAACTCAACCAATTTTAGCCACTGGGATGAGGTAAGTGCTTCTTGGAAATTGATTGACCGTATCGAAGAGCTCTGGGCAGAAAACGGAGCTCCACTCTACGATTATAAAGCTGGAAGCATGGGGCCACAAGCTAGCTTTGAATTACTTGAGAAGTATGGAGCTAAATGGACCTGGCAACCAGATATCGCCTATCGTGAAGATGGCCGTTTCGAATAGCAAAAATATCCTGCAAGATTGACTTGCAGGATATTTATTTTGTATTAAATCAAGCCTTCTAAGAGACCCTTCATAAAGTTTTCTGAGTTAAATTCCCCTATATCATCGATTTTTTCACCAAAACCAATCAATTTCACTGGGATATTGAGTTCTTCACGGATAGCTAGTACAACACCACCTCGGGCAGTTCCGTCAATTTTTGTCAAAACAATTCCAGTCAATGGTGTTATCTTAGAAAATTCCTTAGCTTGTACTAAGGCATTCTGTCCAGTTGAAGCATCGAGTGCCAGGAAGGTTTCATGAGGTGCTTCAGGAACGACACGTTTGATAATGCGACCAATCTTTTCCAACTCGGCCATGAGGTTATCCTTGTTTTGCAGACGCCCTGCTGTATCAATCATAAGGATATCAATCCCTTCAGCTACAGCACGTTGCATCCCATCAAAGACCACGCTTGCTGGATCAGCCTTTTCAGCTCCCGTCACAACCGGAACATCCACACGTCGACCCCATTCAGCTAGCTGGGCCACAGCACCCGCACGGAAGGTATCTGCCGCAACCAACATGACTTTCTTGCCAGCTTGTTTGTAGCGATGAGCTAATTTCCCGATAGAAGTTGTTTTCCCAACACCATTGACTCCGACAAAGAGCATGACTGTCAAACCATCTTGGAAATGGATTTGTTCATCGTAGTTGCCATCCTTTTCGTAGAGCTCGACCAATTTCTCGATAATGACACGACGGAGCGCATCAGGCTTCTTAGCATTTTCGAGTTTGGCTTCATAACGTAGTTCTTCTGTTAGGTTCGAAGCGACTTGCACACCGACGTCGCTCAAGATGAGCAGTTCTTCCAATTCTTCGAAGAATTCTTCATCGACAGAACGGAAGTTGGCAAAGAAAGCATTCAAACGAGCTCCGAATCCCGTACGGGTTTTCTTTAGACTGCGGTCATATTTTTCCTGCACGGTTTCTTCAACCTGAGGAAGTTCTTCTTCTACGTCTTCATCCCCTAGCTCTTCTCCAGTTTCTAGAGATTCTTGGCTCTCTTCTTCGAAAAATTCTTCAAGCTCTTGGCCTTGCTCTGTCTCATTAGATTCTAACTCAACTTTTTCTTGAGCCATTTCCTCGACTGCTTCTGGTTCAATCACTTCTTCTGTCAAGACCTGAGGAAGTTCTTCTTGAGCAAGAGTTGCTTCCACTTTGTCACTTCCTGTCCCTTCCTGACTTGTTTCTTCGAGAGCCGTTTGATTTTCTTCAACCTCTTCTGACAAATCAATATTTTCCAGAGCTTCTTTTACAATATCTTCGATTTTCGGCTCTTCTTTTTTCCCGAATAAACGATCAAATAATCCCATATTCTAATTCTCCTTTAACACGTATTCTTCGATAGCCCAAGCAACGGCTTCCTCGTCGTTGGTCATTGGGGTAATCACATTGGCAACTGCCTTAACCGCAGGAACTGCATTTTGCATGGCAACTCCCAGACCTGCCCATTCAATCATGGAAAGGTCATTGGCCTCGTCCCCACAAGCCATGACTTGACTTTGATTGATTCCTAAGTGTTTAATTAATTTCGCTAAACCTGTTGCTTTATGAACATTCTTTGGTGACCACTCTAGCAACATTTCACGTGATTTAAAGATTTCATATTGGTCAAATAATTCTGGTGAAATCTTCTGAATGGCTGCATCCAAAGGTTCTTGGGCAAAGGCAGTCACACATTTATTATATGTCATCTGACTAGATAGATCTTCAAAAGCGACAGGTACGAAAGTCAGGGCTGGGTTGAACTTAGCATAGAGACTTTCTTGGTCCGACTGGATTTGATAGACTGTTCCTTCTGAAATGGCATCTAACGGTAATCCTAGTTTTTCAGTTTCCTCGTACAATCGTGCCACATCGTCGATTGAAAAGACGGTTTTATCGAGAATCTCTCCTGTATTTTTCTGTACCAGACCACCATTAAAGGTGATGGTGTACTCGTCCTCCAGACCATCAGTCCCTAGCTCATGGAGAAAGAAATCCATAGCCTTCAAAGGACGACCTGTTGTCAGAACGACCTTGATGCCACGATCACGCGCAGCTTTGAGGACCTCCTTGGTACGTTCTGTTAGCTTTTTATCCGTTGTCAGCAAGGTACCATCCAAGTCCAATGCAATCAATTTAATATCTGCCATTATAAGCCCTCCATATAAGCTATCACTGATTGGTCCTTATGGTGGCCAATCACTGCTTCTGCTAATTCTAAAATCTCTGGTCGCGCATTTTCAGGAGCGATTGGGTGTCCAACAACCTGCATCATATGAAGGTCATTGAGATTATCTCCAAACGCCATAACCTGATCCATTGTTAGACCAAGTTTTTTTGCCAGCTCAACAATAGCCACACCCTTATCAACGTAGTCCAAGACAATATCGATGGATTCAAAACCTGTGGTCATGGCTTTCACACCAGGAACATTTTCGTTGACCCAGGCCTCACCAGCTTCTATCGTTTCTTCTGTGAAGTTAGTAGTGAATTTAAAAATCTCATCTGTGATATCTTCCAAACTCGCTACTTTTTGAATGTTTTCATTGTAGTGACTACTTAACTTTAGATAGGTTTCATCCACTGTATCCAAAACATAACAAGCTTTTTTCCCAGTCAAGAGCATTTTACTTTCATCAAAATAGGGTGATTTCTTTAAAGCTTCAAAAGTGCTCAAGTAAAAATCCCGAGACATAGTAGCCTCATACATATCCTCACCATGAAACTCAACATAGCTCCCATTTTCAGCTATAAAAATTACTTCATCACGCACATCCGCAAACAACTTTTTCAGGGACAAGATACCGCGACCTGAAGCCACTGCAAAATAAATCCCCTTTTCCTTGTAGGAAACAAGTACGTTTTTGAGGCGTTCCATATCAAACCGACCCTCTCCGTCTAGAAAGGTTCCATCCATATCGGTTGCTACAAGTTTAATCATAAAATTCTTCATTCTCCAATTGATAAATCTATCTTCTATTATACCATAGATAAGTTTAAAAAGGTCCAGTACAGTAGGATAGCACTACTTTTTCGGAGAAACTTCAAAGGGCCTAAAAATTAGAATCGTAGAACTTTTTTCAGATAGTTTAAAAAGTTTGTATTCCCCTTCTCTTTTCTCTATAATGGAGAGAAAGGAGATGACTATGACTGAAATAAAACATGAAATTGATGCAAACTTTGCAGGCCGACTCAATATCCTGCGCGCGGGTGTTCTTGGTGCCAATGATGGGATTATTTCCATCGCTGGGGTGGTTATCGGAGTTGCCAGTGCGACCAGCAATATCTGGATTATCTTTTTATCTGGACTAGCCGCTATCCTCGCTGGTGCTTTCTCTATGGCCGGTGGCGAATATGTCTCTGTATCCACTCAGAAAGACACGGAAGAAGCCGCTGTTGCTAGAGAGCAATTACTCTTGGATAAAGACATCGAATCTGCAAAACAATCCCTCTATGCTGCCTACCTTCAAAATGGTGAGTGTGAAACGTCCGCCCAACTCTTAACCAACAAGGCCTTTTTAAAAAATCCACTCAAAGCCTTGGTCGAGGAAAAATACGGTATCGAGTACGAAGAATTTACCAATCCTTGGCATGCTGCTATCTCTAGCTTTATCGCCTTTGTATTGGGAAGTCTTCCTCCTATGCTTTCGATCACTGTCTTTCCAAGTGATTATCGCATTCCTGCTACTGTTTTTATCGTGGCGCTTTCCCTTCTCGTCACTGGCTATACCAGTGCTAAACTAGGCAAGGCACCTACAAAAACTGCCATGATCCGTAACCT
Source organism: Streptococcus oralis (assembly GCA_905372585.1). Lineage (GTDB taxonomy): Bacteria > Bacillota > Bacilli > Lactobacillales > Streptococcaceae > Streptococcus > Streptococcus oralis_CJ. The sequence goes on along the minus strand of CAJPPL010000008.1, from coordinate 69,810 downwards.
CTGTATCGGACTTCTGACCATGGGGGTAACCTTCCTCTTGGGACAACTCTTTAGTATTTAAGATAAAAGAAATACCTCGACAAGCATCGAGGTATCTTTTTTACATTTGCACAATCTTGCGATAACTTCTTGAGGTAATCATAAAGATTAAAACATAGACGATGAGGAAGATAGCACAGATGGACAAAGTGACAGTCAACATCATGGTCGCATCTAGCACCCCAATGACTTTTAGAATGAGGCTAAGCATATGATAGGCAAAGGCGAGGTGTAGGAAGGCAAAGAGCAATGGGAGGAAGAAAACAGTTAGGACCTGTTTATTGATGGTTTGCTTGATTTGCTTTTGATCGAGACCAACTTTTTGCAAAATGATAAAGCGTTCACGATCTTCATAGCCTTCAGAGATTTGTTTGTAGTAGATGACGAGAACTGTTCCCACCATAAAGATGATGGAGAGGAAGATACCGATAAAGAAGGTCCCACCAAAGAAAGCACTCATCTGCGCACTACTATCAGCCAGATTGCTTCCGTAAATAAAGCTTCCTTCTTTGCTTGATTCTCTATTAAAATCATCAAGGAATTTTGAATAGTCATCTGCAAGTTTGAGTTGCTCTTCCTCACTAGCTGTTACATTCATACCACCATAGTATTGATTAAAAATGGAAGAATTAGGATGCTGGTCAAGAAAGGCTTTCAAGTCAGGAACAACCAGATAGTTATAGTCCGAAGTTAGAATATTGTACTGATTTGGGACATGTTCAAGAATAAAATCTTTTTTGATTTCTTCCTTTATTGTATAGGTCTGGTCATTTAGAGTCAGTTCTTTCTGTCCTTGAAGTTCTTTGTTCTTAGTAAACAATCCAACTTCCTTTCCTGAAAGTGCAAGTTTTTGGCCCGTCATATTCTCATAGTCTTTTTGGTCAAAGACCATAAAAACGGTTTTCGGTTGAACACGATTTTGACCTTTCTCAAAAATGGTTAATTTCGTACCTTCTTGGTTTGCTACACCAAAGCTACTGTATGTAAGGACTTCTTTCTTTGTAACAGTCAATCCCTTATCACTAGCATACTGGTCTAGGAGTTTATTTATGTCTTCTTTTTCAACATTCTGTCCTGTAATTCCAAAATCATGTGGATTCATGACTTTCTTGAAAGTTTCAGAGCCTTTAAAGATACTCGTTGCAGCAGACATAGTCACCAAGACCATGGTTGAGAGAATAGCAATCGTTGCCAGACCAACCGCATTTTTCTTCATACGGAAAATGAGATTGGATACGGAAATCATGTTGTTAGGTTGGTAATAGTAACGCTTGTTTTTCTTCAAGATTTGTAGGAAAACTGTGATTCCTGCATTGAACAAGAGATAGGTTCCAAAAATTACTAATAAAACTGCCACAAAGAAAATCATGAGTGCAGTTAAAGGATTTTTAACTGTCACTGCTAGATAGTAACCAGCTCCCAAACTGATTAATCCAAGAATCGTTTGCAAGCCCAGGAAACGTCCTTTTTTCTCACCACTGGCTTTTTCACGAGAGAGCTGAAGGGCATTCATTCGTGCGATACGAAAGGCATTGATAAAAATCAAACCTAGGAAGATAGCTCCAAAGACGATGAGAACTAGGATAAAGACAATTGGTTGGAAAGTCGAAACGAGCTCCACTTTCATCTTCATCAACTTCAGAAGAAGGGCAAAGATTAGCTTATCAAAGAGAGCTCCTAGGCCGAGACCAGCTGTCAAGGTTAAGGAACCAAAAATAAGAAGCTCCTTAAAAACCATACTGATTAAATGGCGCTTTTCGAGACCCAGCATACCATATACACCCAGCTCCTTGGAGCGGTTCTTCATGACAAAACTATTAGCATAAAGGACAATAATTCCAGAAGCGATAGTAACAACCACCATACCGAGAGCGAGGGTCATAGAGATAGTTTCTCCCCCTCGGATCTTGCCTATGTTAGGGTTAAGTGACAAAGAGTAAAAAAGATAGGTGATGGTCACTGCTAAGAGAACAGCAAGGGCAAAGGGATAGTATAGTTTGCGGTTTTTAATCAAGTTAGATACCGCTAACTTATTGGTCAATCGGAACATACTAATTCACCTCGCTTGCCATAACAGTCAAAGTATCAGAGATTTCTTGGAACATCTGACGCTCTGTCTTGTCTCCACGGTAGATTTGGTTGTAAAGAATGCCGTCCTTGATAAAGAGAACACGCTTGGCCCTGCTGGCTGCTGCCGTTGAGTGAGTTACCATAAGAATAGTTTGGCCACGTTCATTGATTTCATCAAAAACATCGAGTAATGCTGCAGATGACTTGGAGTCAAGAGCTCCTGTTGGCTCATCCGCAAGGAGAATTTCAGGTTCTGTGATGATGGCGCGTGCTACTGCTACCCGCTGCTTTTGACCACCTGATATCTCGTAAGGGTACTTCTCTTGCAATTGGTTGATGCCCAAATTTTCAGCTGTCACTACCAATTTCTTCATCATCTCTGTGATAGGTTTTCGTGATAACACTAGCGGAAGCAAGATATTGTCCTTAACAGACAAGGTATCTAGCAAGTTAAAGTCTTGGAAAACAAATCCCAACTTCTCACGACGAAAACTCGAAGCCTGTGAATTCTTAATAGTGGCTGTGTCTGTTCCGTTGAGGTAGACCTGCCCGCGAGTTGGTTTATCCAGCATAGCTAGGATGTTGAGCAGGGTTGACTTTCCTGAACCAGATTCACCCATGATGGCAACGTAGTCACCCTTTTCCACGGTAAAGTGAATGTCCTTGAGGGCCTCAACTTGGTTGCCTTGGAAGCGTGTTTTGTAGATTTTTTGAACGTGTTTTACATCTAAAAGTGTCATGATTATCTCCTTCTTAATATCCCATCAATTGAAACTGTGCTTGCATCATAGCGCATCCCAGTTGAACACGCTCGATATCTTTTTGACTTGGTTTTCTTGTTTTCTTTTGTAAGATTCTTTTCATGGTTTTGCTCCTTTGTTCTTTATGAGTCTAGTTTATCGCAAAAAAAGGTAGCCTGCCATAACCTAACCTTACAAAAGAGACTTTAATCTTACATTTTTGTAAGATTGAAGAATTTTTTTTGAAAATAGCTACTATAAGAAGTCCTGTCATTGCTTGTTTTATTCTTAAAATAATAGTAAAATTAAATTATGAAAAGGCTTTCTGCTAATTATCTTTAAAAGTGCTAAACTATCATTCGTATCACTGCTATAAGGAGGGAGGTTCAGCCCCTCTTTTTAGAAAGAGGTTCCTATGAAACGTGTTTTTCTCTTCATCAGCAATCTTCTTTTAACTTTCTTTCTCATTGCCACTCTGTCCTTTTGGAAAGACTCTCTTCCACAAATCCTGTTCCCGGGTGTAGCAGTATTAAGTGGGCAAGCAGATTATTCTACCGTTAAAGAAGAATTAAATAGTCTTGCTAAAGAACATAATAGTCTTATCGCAAGAACCATTTGGGAAGTAGATAGTGATGGAAAATCACAAACTTACTACGAAGTTTTTGGAGATGGGAAACTCCCAGACTGGATGCCTCCAGCAAGTCAAGAAAGCATTCACAAGAGCGATCTTCTCAACAACTACAATATTATCAGCGGATCCCTAACTAGTCAAGAATTGGCCACTCATCTGAAAGAACTTGGACTAGAAAAAGCGAATGCATTTGAAAATGACAGAGTATCCTTTGTACTTGCCCTCTTTACCCAACCTAATCAGCTTACCAGTATGTTAATCTTTTTGCTGACTTTCTTAGCTTTGATTGTTATTGGCCAAATTCAATCTCTCTCTCAGTCAGGGATTCGATTGATTTCTGGAGAACGACTGAGCCATCTCTTCTTTCGTTCTCTCGCAAGAGACGGACTTGATATCCTTCTTTTTGGTCTACCTGCTTTGCTGATAGCAAGTGTCTTGCTCGTTTCCCTAGGATATCCTTATGAAGTTCAGACTTTTCTAGGAATACTTTTTATTCTTTACAATAGCCTACTTCTCTTACTTAGTCTTCTAATTGCCTTTCTTTTTACCATTTCTTTAAAAAAAGTCCATCTCCTCTCTATCATCAAAGGAAAATTACCAATCAAGTCAATTCTACGCATTCTCTACTTTGGTCAGGTACTTGCCATTCTACTGGTTATTGTAGGATTTGGACGTATGTCTACTTACTATCATATACTTGAGAAAAATGAGGCTGGACAAGCTACTTGGGAACAACGCTCCAATGTTGTTACTCTTCAAACAGGGCGTTCCAGTCAGATGAAAAATTTAGATGAACTGCAGACAAATGCTGATAAATGGTTTGACTTTATTCAGCATGCTATAGATAATGAGAATGCCTTCCTTATTAAACATAATCTAGTTGAGCAAGCTCTTAAGCAAGCTATCTCAAATCATAATGAAACTGAAAATAACCCTTATGGTGTGGAAGGAAAAAATATTCTCTATGTAACACCTAACTACTTCAAAAAAGAAGGTATAAAGTTAACATCAGAAACCTTTCAAAAAATCAACACCCTCAAAGATGGACAGATCCTTGCCATACTCCCAGAAGAACTACAAAAAAATGAAAAAGATATAAAAGCAAACTTGCAACAAGAGTTAACCAACCGATTATACAGTAGCAAGTCTAATCAAACTGTCGAAATTAGTATAGCTTATACCAATAAAAATAATGATGTATTTCTCTATAATACCACCCATATCGCTTATGATCAATGGTTATCAAATCCCATCTTTCTTGTGCTTTCTCCTAAAGCACTTGGTAAGGCTTCCTCCATCTTCTGGTTTACAAATCTAGAATATCTCTATTTTACAGACCTCCACCAGACACAAGAACTTTTAAAACACTATCAACTTGATCAAATGGTCTCAGGGCTATCGTCTGCTAGGGAAACCTATCTCCAGTTAAATCAAAAAATTAAAATCGAAATTTTTAGTAACTTAGCGAGTGCTATGTTTGCTATTTTGACTTCAATTTTGCTGTTTACAAGTTTAAATCTGCTCTATTTTGAAGCCTTTCGCAAAACCATATTCTTGAAAAAAATAGCAGGCTATTATTTCTTTGAATTACACAGTAGATATATCACTTCTCAAATAGCAGCTCTCTTTCTCGGAAGTGGTCTAGCTTTCATTATTTCTAAGAATATCTGGATTACCCTAATCCTATTTTTCAGCTTTTCAAGTTTAGCCGTTCTTCTATTGAAAATCTGTGATAAGAAGGAAAGTAAAACCTATGCTAGCATCATCAAAGGAGGATAGTATGATTGAATTACAACATATTTGGAAACAATTTGGTTCTCGTATTATTTTTTCAGACTTGAATCTGAATTTTCAAAGTGGTATGGTATATGCTTTGATAGGAGACAGTGGTTGTGGAAAAACCACTTTGCTCAATATGCTTGCAAAACTAGAGACTTTCGACAAAGGAGAAATCATTTATAAAGGAAAGTCTTTGACTTCTCTAAAAAATGAGGAATTCTATCGTAACGAGCTAGGTTATCTCTTCCAGAACTTCGGACTATTAGAAAGTCAGACCATTCGAGAAAACCTTGAGCTGGGACTGATTGGCAAAAAACAGAACAAGAAACAAGAAAAAGAGAGACTTCTTCTTCAAGCACTACAAGCTGTCAGACTAGATTATCTAAGTCTCAACCAAAAAATCTATGAATTATCTGGTGGTGAAGCTCAACGCGTAGCGCTTGCTAAGATTATCCTGAAAAATCCTCCTTTAGTTTTAGCTGATGAGCCTACCGCCTCGCTAGATCCAAAAAATTCCAAGGAAATTATGGAAATTCTCCTTGAACTTCGTAATGCTAATAGAACAATTATCATCGCAACTCACAATCCTAGTATTTGGAAAATGGCTGATCAGGTAATTCATCTCTCTCAAGATGGAAAAGAATATACTTAAATATCAAAATCCCTTGTGGCTAAATAACCACAAGGGATTTTCAGTCATTTATGCTGCTTCTTTTAAGTAACATAGTGCAAATAATAAATTTTCCCTGTTAAATCTCACCAAAACCAGCCATCATTGTCTTCAATGGCTTGGGCTTCCTTACGTTTGCGTGGTCCTGTTCCGTACATTTCGGCTTCGATTTCTTCCTTAGTTGGCAGGATAGAGGCAAGGATGATGTAGATTATCACACCAATTCCAAAATTTGCTACGGTAAAAATGGCGAAGAGAAAGCGGACTAGGGTTACATCAAAATTCCACTTGTCTGATAGCCCAGCTAAAACTCCTGACACCATACGATTTCGTCTCATTTTATAAAATTTTGTATTCATGATTGTTTCCTCTTTCGGTATTCTTACAAGTAGTATAGCATGAAACAGGTTCACAAACATCAGTCCTTAGGCCGATTTAAGATGACGAGTTTGCCACGGCACAGACGCCACAGCGATAGCGTTTTGTATCAACCTTCCTCTTGCGTTGATAGCGTTGCTGGCAGTATTGGCACTGATAGACCAGGAAATTACTTTGGTCTTTCAAATGGGGAACAAAGCGCAGTCCATCCACTTCTTTCAAAAGTTCTTTAAAATCTCGGTCCTTATGTCGATACCCCTTTTTCTGAAAATAAAGGTGATAGTGACAGAGTTCATGGCGCACGATTTTCCGAAAAACCTCCAAACCAAGTTCATTATAGACCTTGGGATTAAAATCCAAATGCCCATCTTTAGGGAAAAATCGCCCACCTGTCGTTCGCAGACGAGAATTCCATTGGGCTTGGTGTGTAAAAGGTCTACCAAAGTCTTCGAGGGAAACGGACTGAACGTACTCAGTCAGTTTCATCTGGAGCTAGGAGCGACAGATTAACTTTTTCACGTTCAGTATCGATTTTCTTAACCCAAACCGTTACCAAATCTCCAACAGACACCACTTGACTAGGATGTTTGATAAATTTGCGACTCATGTGGGAAATATGGATCAAACCATCCTCGTGAATCCCGATATCAACGAAGGCACCGAAGTCAACGACATTACGCACCACACCTTCTAGCTTCTGGCCGACTTTTAAGTCTTTGATATCCAGTACATCTTGACGGAGTACAGGTGCATCAAAAGAATCACGGAAATCTCGACCTGGTTTGAGAAGGTCGGCAATAATATCTTTAAGGGTTTCTGGGCCAAGATCTAGTTCTTGCGCCATCTCCTTAACTGAAAGGGACTTAAGCTTATTTTGTGCTTCTTCATTCAACTCCTTGATATCCAAGCGTTTGAAGAGCTCCTTGACGGCAGCATAGTTTTCTGGGTGAACTCCTGTATTATCAAGGATATTGCTACTTTCCGGGATACGGAGGAAACCAGCTGCTTGCTCAAAGGCCTTAGCGCCTAGACGAGGAACCTTCTTGATTTGAGAACGTGAAGTGATTTTTCCTTCTTCCTCACGGTATTTGACGATATTTTCAGAGATAGTTTTATTGAGTCCAGCTACATGGGAGAGAAGTGCTGGGCTGGCTGTATTGACATTGACACCGACCTGGTTAACCACCGTATCAACGACAAAGTCCAGACTTTCAGACAGTTTCTTCTGACTGACATCGTGCTGGTATTGCCCGACACCGATTGACTTGGGATCAATTTTGACCAATTCAGCAAGCGGATCTTGCAAACGACGGGCAATAGAGATAGCAGAGCGTTTTTCAACGGTTAATTCTGGAAATTCCTGACGCGCAAGTTCACTGGCAGAGTATACCGAAGCGCCACTTTCATTGACGATAACATAGCTGACTTCTGGAAAATCTTTAAGAACTTCCGCCACAAAGGCTTCACTTTCACGACTGGCAGTTCCATTTCCGATAGCAATAATTTCTACACTGTATTGACCAATCAAGTCTGCCAAGTCTCGCTTGGCTTCTTCAATCTGACGAGCTGATGCTGGTTTTACTGGATAAATGACTTGAGTCGTCAGCATTTTCCCTGTTGCATCAACTACAGCCAGCTTGGCACCTGTACGAAAGGCTGGGTCAAATCCAAGAACCACGCGCCCTTTCAGTGGAGCAACCAAGAGGAGATTGCGCAGGTTGTCAGAAAAGAGTTGGATAGCTCCTTCTTCTGCTTTCTCAGTCAATTCTGTCCGAATGCGCCGTTCGATAGCAGGCAAGACCTTTTTCTTAACTGACTGTTGAACAACTTCATCAATATAGGCATTTTTCACCTTGAAACGAGCAGCAAAGAAAGCTAGGATACGATCCGTCGCATGTTCAAAGCCAACTTTCAAAATACCTAATTTTTCCCCACGATTGAGGGCCAAGGTACGATAACCCTGCATGTTGCAAACTGTCTCTGAAAAATCATAATAAATCTGGAAAACTTGCTTTTCATCAAGATTTTCATCCTTGACTTGTGAAGTGATTTTAGAGTGTCTCAACACTTCCTGATAGGTCAGTGAACGCAAAGTCACATCTTCGGATAGGGCTTCTACCAAGATATCAACCGCACCTGCCAAGGCTTCTTGACCAGTCGCAAATCCTTCACAGACAAACTTCTCAGCTTCTTTCTCTAAGCCATCTACATTTTGCAAAATCAAGCGGGCGAGAGGAAAGAGTCCAGCTTCACGGGCAATGGTTGCCTTGGTCCGACGTTTTTCCTTATAAGGAAGATAGAGTTCTTCTACGTCTGCTAATTTCTCAGCTGCCAAAATAGCGGCTTCCAATTCCTTGGTCAGCTTGCCTTGTTCTTGAATCTTAGCCAAGACAGCTTCCTTACGGTCGTTGAGATTTGTCAGACTTTTATCCAAGTCGATAATGGCCTTAATCGCCACCTCATCCAAACTACCAGTCATGTCCTTTCGATAACGGGCGATAAAGGGAATCGTCGCCCCTTCAGCCGTTAAACTTAGAACAGTATCGATTTGCTTTAAGGTTACACCCAAATCCTGGGAGATTTTTTCATATTTTTTATCCATAAACCTATTATACCATAAGGGACAAGGCTTGTTTCACCTTACCTGTTTTTATCTCTTTGATTATCAAAATAAAAATAATCCCTTTTCCAGAAAATAATAGTATAATAGAGGTAACATTTAGAAACGAGGTAAGCCCATGGCTGTTAAATTTACAAAAACCGATGACTTGGACAAGATGTTTGAAGAATTTGCCAAACTTCCTGACTTAACACAAGTCACTTTCCCAGATGACAAAGACAAAAAAGAAAAAGTTGAGAAGAAAAAATAGATGACGAGTTTCCAATCTCTTCCTCCTAGTGTATTACAAGCAGGAGCTATTTTTCTCTCCATCATGATTGAAGCCCTTCCCTTTGTCCTGATTGGGAGTCTTATTTCGGGGTTGATTGAAGTCTATATCACACCTGATAAAGTTTATGAGTTTCTTCCTCGCAATCGTTGGGGGAGGATCTTTTTTGGTACCTTCATTGGCTTTCTCTTTCCATCCTGCGAGTGTGGAATCATTCCCATCATCAATCGTTTTCTGGAAAAGAAAGTGCCCAGCTACACGGCCGTTCCTTTTCTGGTGACTGCTCCCATTATCAATCCTATCGTTCTTTTAGCCACATATTCTGCCTTTGGCAATTCAATAAAACTTGCCTTCTTGCGAGCTCTGGGAGCTATTGTGATTGCTTTGATTCTGGGGATTTTCCTAGGATTTTTCTGGAAGGAACCCATTCAAAAAGAGAATTCTATTACTTGTCATGAACATGACTTTTCACACTTGACTCCTCCTAGAAAAGTCTTTCAGGTCTTTATTCAAGCTATTGATGAGTTTTTCGATATGGGGCGTTACTTGGTCTTTGGCTGTCTCTTTGCGGCCATCGTACAGGTCTATGTCCCGACTCGGATCCTGACCTCTATCAGTGCTAGTCCAGTCCTTGCGATTCTCTTGCTCATGTTTCTTGCCTTTCTTCTCTCTCTTTGTAGCGAGGCGGACGCCTTTATCGGCGCTTCTCTCCTCTCGAGCTTCGGCCTAGCACCAGTCCTTGCTTTTTTGGTCATTGGCCCCATGCTTGATATCAAAAATCTCCTCATGATGAAGCACTATCTCAAAGCGCGTTTCATCTGGCAATTCATGGGCATTGTGACAGTACTTGTCTTGCTTTATTCTTACATGATGGGGGTGATGATATGACCCGATTTTTCATTCTACTAGGCTATTTTGCTCTGACTCTGTATCTGAAGCTATCTGGCAAGCTCAGTCACTACATCAACCTCCACTATTCCTATCTAGTCTATATCTCTATGGTTCTTTCTCTTCTGTTGGCTCTGGTCCAATTCTACATCTGGATCAAGAAAATCAACTCTCACAGCCATTTAGAAAGTCGTCGAGCTAGACGAATCAGCATCCTTTTACTGTCACTACCTCTATTGATTGGAGTTGCCTTTCCGACAGTAAGTTTGGACTCGAGAACCGTATCTGCTAAGGGATATCATTTCCCACTTGCTGAAGGAATCAACACAGCCATTCAGGCAAGTGAAGGCACATCCAGTCAATACCTCAAACCCGATACCAGTACCTATTTTTCCAAATCTGCTTATGAAAAGGAAATGAGGGCTACAGCTGATAAATACCTCGCCCAATCAACCATCCAGGTTACAGACGAAAACTATATGGAGGCCATGGAAGTTCTCTATGACTATCCTCAGGAGTTTGAAGGAAAGAAAATCGAGTTTACAGGCTTTGTCTATAACGATCCTAGCCATCCAGATAGCCAGTTCCTCTTTCGCTTTGGAATCATCCACTGTATCGCAGACTCTGGAGTATATGGACTCCTGACCAAGGGGAACTCGCGCCAGTATCCTGACAATACCTGGATTACCGCCAGAGGAACCCTGACCCTCCAATACCATAAAGAACTCAAACAAAAACTCCCAACACTGGAAGTTGAGAGTTTCACAAAAGTAGATAAACCAGAAAATCCTTATGTCTATCGCGTGTTTCAATAAAAAAGTAGCCTGACAAGGCTACTTTTTTTGTCCATTATATGAATTTCATTCTATCTACTCTTTCGAATTGATAGAAAACTCTCACTCTCCATCCTTCCAGTTTCGAGCAATCTCTTCGTCTTTCTGGAGTTGGTCTACCAGTTCCTCTACGGAGTCAAATTTGACCATATCACGGACACGGTCTAGCCAGTAGACCATGACGGTCTCACCGTAAATATCGTCTGAAAAATCAAAAATATTGACTTCAAAACGTGGTTCTTCTCCATCGAAAGTAACATTTTTCCCAACACTTGCCATGCCACGATATCTCTGACGTTGTACTTCTACATCGACTACGTAAACACCGTCTGCTGGCATATAAGTCCGATCTCTTAGGACCAGATTGGCTGTTGGATAACCAATAGTACGCCCTCGTGCATTTCCATGAACGACCATCCCACGAGATGGGAGCGGTGTGCCGAGCAGTTGATTGACTTCCCTGACATCTCCATCAAGAATTGCCTGACGAATCCGTGTGGAACTAATCTTGCCCTTTTCGTCCTCGACCGGAGGAACAATGATGATCTCTCCATCAAAATAATCCTTCAGGTCATCCGCAGTTTTCTTATCTGAGCCAAAGGTATAGTCAAATCCTGCTACAATAATAGCTGGTTTTAAAGCTCGAACATAGGTATCAAAGAATTCTTGACCCGTTAAACTAGCAAATTTGCTACTAAAGTCAAGTAAAAAAAGAGCCTCTACTCCGTGCCACTTCATCTTGTGCTCTCGTTCCTCATGATTGACGATGTGAAGCATGAGTTCAGGTTGGTAAGGTTGTAAGGCAAGTTTTGGCGATTCTGTAAAGGTCATCACGACAACTGGCAGATAATCCTTCATCGAAGCCTTACTGGCTACTTCAAAGAGTTTCTGATGCCCCTTGTGGATGCCATCAAAATAACCTAGTACAAGGACTGTATTACCTGGTACTGCAATATCTTTTTCGTTCTTAATAGGTACTGTTGTAATCATGAAACTATTATATCATAGAGAAAGTCTTTTCGCTAAGAGGAAATCCCAAATGTCGTTTTTTGCGCCTGAACTGACCGTAAGAGAAAATTTAGGGCTTTAGTTTTAAAAAATAGCACCTCCTAAGAGATGCTATCGTTTGGTAACTAGTCTACTGTTTCTTCTAAATCTTTTAACTTAACCGAAACAATCTTAGACACACCTGATTCTTGCATGGTCACTCCATAGATAGAATCGGCCGCTGCCATCGTCCCCTTACGGTGGGTTACGACGATAAACTGGCTATCCTTGTCAAAGCGGTTGAGGTAATCCCCAAAACGTTTTACATTGGCTTCGTCCAGCGCCGCCTCTACCTCGTCCAAGATGACGAAAGGAATAGTCTTAACTCGGATAATGGAGAAGAGCAGAGCCAGAGCAGATAAGGCTTTTTCACCACCACTCATGAGGTTGAGTGATTGGATTTTCTTACCTGGTGGTTGAACAGAAATCTCCACACCAGCTGTTAAAAGATCGCCCTCAGTTAATATCAAGTCTGCCTGACCTCCACCAAACATCTGTCTAAAGGTCACTTTAAAGGACTCACGAATAGCCTCAAAGGTTGATTTAAAGCGTTCCTTGACTTCATCATTCATCTCTGTGATGGTTTCAAGGAGTAGGTTTTTAGCAGACAAAATATCATCTCGTTGACTATTGAGGAAGTCCAGACGATTGTGAACTTCTTCGTACTGGTCAATAGCATCCAAATTGACTGGACCGAGTGAGCGAATAGCCTTCTCAAGATCTTTAACTTCTTGCTCTGCCAGATTGAGATTTTCCAACTCATGCGCTTTTTCTAGAGCTTCAGTATAGCTGATCTGGTACTGGTCAGTTAATTGAGCTTGTAGATAGCGCAAGCGTTCGCTGACCTTTTCTTTCTTGGCTTCAGCACGCGTTTGTTTGCGAATCCACTCCTCATTCTGCTGACGAGCCTGGTCCAAATGGCTGGCAATATCATCCAGCTGACCTTCAATATCATCCAACTCAAACTGCTTGCGAATCAAACCTTGTTGGAGGTTTGTTTTCTGAGTTTTGGCCTCTTCCGCCTGCTGACTTAGCAGATCCGTATCAACCTTTTCGAGATTATCAACCTTTTCTTGGAGGAGACGCTGGATTTCCTCTTGTTCAAAATTGAGATTATCCAATTCCTTACCTAGGCGTTCAATATCAGTCACTTCATACCGCTTTTGTCCTTGCAGTTCTGACTTAAGCAAGCGTGCTTGCGCTACTTGTTCCTGCAAGTTTTGATAGCGTTCTTGAATAGCGTTTTTATTGGACTTAATCTCTTCAATTTCAGCTTCTAGATTTTGCTTTTCACTTGCGATAGTAGCGAGGCGCTCTTGGCATTTTTCCTTGTCCGCTTGCCAATCACCTTCAGATAGGCGATTTAATTCCTCTTCTTGAAGTTTCCAAAGCGTTTCCAGTTCTTCGACCTGCTGATTGGTTTGCTGATAAGCGAGGTACAAACCTTGCTCCTGAATACGAGCTTGCTCACCCTGAGATTTGATGGCTTCTAATCTTTCTGCCAATACCGCCATCTCATCTTGCAAGATCTTCAAACTCGCTTCTTCTAACCGCAAGTCAGCTTCTTCTTCAGCAATTTCTTTTTGTAATTTTTCCAGCTCTGGCTTGATGAAAATACTGTTGTTTTGACGATTGGCACCACCCGCGTAAGAACCACCTGTGCGCAACTCGGTACCATCAAGCGTCACCATACGAACCTGATAACGAACTTGGCGAGCTGCGGCACGCGCATGTTCTACAGTATCAAAGATAGCCGTTGTAGCAAGCAAGTTTTTGAAAATGGCTTCTAGTCTCTTATCAAACGACACCAACTCATCTGCCATTCCCAGAAATCCTGGACTTGCTGCGATAGCATCTTGATTCTGACTAGAAATGGTACGAGCCTTGATAGTCGTCAGTGGAAGAAAGGTTGCACGACCAGCTCTGTTACGTTTTAGGAAATCAATTGCCTTGGTTGCCGCGTTTTCATCTTCTACGATGATATGCTGACTGCTAGCTCCAAGCGCAATCTCTAGGGCAGTTTGATAATGCACATCAAAGGTCAAATGTTCACTGACTGCACCAATGATCCCACCAAGACGGGCTTTTTCTTGAAGAACACTCTTAACACCCGCATAAAAATTACTATGATTTCTAAGGATGTTCTCTAAACTCTGGGCTCGAGCCTGCTTGTTTTTGAGACTATCCAGACGATCAAAGAGTTGACTCTGCTGGGCTTGGTAAGAAACTTTCTGTTCCTCTTGTTCCTTGGCACTAGCTTGGTAGTCTGCCAATAATTTCTGAACTTTCTCCTTGGCAGTTTCAAGCTCAGCCTGCTGTTGACTGGCCTTCTCTTTAGCTGTAGCCAGCTGTTCTTTCAATTTCTCAAGTTGGTCTGCTTGTTTTTGAGATAGCTGACGGCTGTTCTCTAGTTCATTCTCGATGCGGGTCAGTTGGTTTGAGACATCCGCTTCTTCTTGTAAAAGGGCCACAAAACGTTCACGCAGGAGCTCAATCATCTGGTCAGGATCATCTGAAAAAGCCAACAACTCCGCTTCTAGGCGATTGAGTTCCTTATTATTTTCAGCTAGACTTTCCTCTAACTGTTCCAAATTTCCTTCTTTTTCAGCTTTTTCCTTACTTAGAGCCTTTCTCTTATCTTCTAGAGTCGCCAAACGGACTTGTGACTCTTGTTGATTGAGGGCTACTTGCTCAGATTCCAGTTTGGATAGGGCTAGTTTTCGCTCTAAGTCACTAATCAAACTAGTCAAATCCATTAAGCTTCCTTGGTCTTTAGCCATTTCAACTTGGAGATCTTGGCGTTTCTTTTTAAGAGTTTGATTTTCCTCTTCTAACTCTTCACGCTTTTGGTAATAGCTAGTCAAAAGTTCCTGAACCTGCGTTAGCTCTTCTTCTGTTAACTCTAGTTCAGTCTTGTTTTCCTTGATTTGGGCAACCAGTACATCCAAGTAAATCGCCTTACGTTGACCATCCAAGTCTAGAAACTTACGAGCGTTCTCGGCTTGTTTTGCAAGGGGCTTGATTTGATTGTCCAACTCGTAGATAATGTCCTCTAAGCGGTCGAGATTGTCTTGAGTTTGTTGCAGTTTGCTCTCTGTTTCTTTTCGACGAGTCTTGTATTTTAAAACTCCAGCAGCTTCTTCAAAAATAGCTCGGCGTTCTTCGGGCTTGGAGTTAAAAATTTCCTCAACCTTCCCTTGGGAAATGATGGAGAAGGAATCTCGTCCCAAACCGGTATCCAAGAAGAGGTCATGAATATCACGCAAGCGAACTTTCTTGCCATCAATTCGATACTCACTATCTCCACTACGATAGATATGGCGTTCTACCTTAATAACTTGCCCCGCATCCTTGATAAAACCATCTTCATTGTCCAAGGTCACGACAACAGAGGCATAATTGAGTGGTTTGCGACTTTCAGTTCCAGCAAAGATAACGTCGGGCATCTTACCACCACGAAGGCTCTTGACACTAGACTCCCCTAAGGCCCATCGCAAACTTTCTGTAATATTTGACTTCCCAGAACCATTGGGCCCAACGACAGCTGTCACACCTTGGTCAAAGACGACCTTTGTCTTGTCAGCAAAGGACTTGAATCCCTGAATCTCAATCTCCTTTAAATACATGAATCCAGCCCTTTCTCAACTGCATTTTTGGCGGCCTCTTGTTCTGCCAATTTTTTAGAACGGCCTTGACCTTTTCCGATACTCTTGCCCTCAACCAGAACTTCTACATCAAAAACCTTGTCATGGGCAGGTCCCGTCTCAGAGGTCACCTGGTAGCGAATATCCACATCTCCATTGACCTGGAGCAGCTCTTGCAGGTGTGTCTTGTAATCCTTAATCATTTCAAAGTCACCTGCTTCAACCTTGGGAATCATGACCTGATAGATGAACTCTTTTACTCTAGCAACATCCTTGTCCAAAAGTAATGCTCCCAAAAAGGCTTCAAAGGCATCGCCAAGAATGGTGTCACGATTGCGCCCACCAGACTTTTCTTCCCCTTTTCCTAGCTTGATAAACTGATCAAACTGGCAATCACGCGCAAAACCAGCCAAACTCTCCTCACGGACAATCATAGCACGGAGTTTAGACAAATCTCCCTCTGGTTTCTTAGGATATTTTTTATACAGATATTCTGAAATCAATAATTGCAGAACAGCGTCTCCTAAAAATTCCAAGCGCTCATTGTGTGAAATTTTTAAGAGGCGGTGCTCATTGGCATAACTCGTATGAGTAAAGGCCGTTTCCAGTAAGTTTTTATCTGCAAATTCGATTGCAAAACGCTTCTTTAGTACAGTTTGTAATTCTTTCATACCAACCTCTTTCTAACTGATAACAGTCCTTCTTATTATATCAAAAAAAGCCCCCTGAGTCACTTTAAAACGGGACTAGAGGGGATTTGAGCATTTTTTAGAACAAACTTTTCAATTTTAGGGGCAATATAAAGAAAAAAGCCTTTAAATAAGGCTTTTTTAGGCTGTTTACATCCACCCTGAGGGAATCGAACCCCCATCTCAAGAACCGGAATCTTACGTGATATCCATTACACTAAGGGTGGAAACTTGTCTTATTATAACAGAAATTTGCTCTAATAACAAGTTTTTTATGGGTGGACTATCCATCCATTAGTGGGAAGCATCCCCGTTCCAGATAGAGTTTTTCACGATAACATAATCAACGTGTTTGAGGTCCGCAACCTTGCGTCCACCTGCGTAGGAAATAGCACTTTGCAAGTCCTGCTCCATCTCAGTAAGGGTGTCTTGCAAATGCCCTTTAGCAGGCAGTAAGATGCGCTTACCTTCCACATTTTTATATGCTCCTTTTTGATATTGAGAAGCTGAACCATAGTATTCTTTGAACTGTTCGCCATCAACTTCAATCGTTTTCCCTGGGCTTTCGATGTGTCCTGCAAAAAGGGAACCGATCATGACCATGCTGGCACCGAAACGGATAGACTTGGCTATATCACCATGAGTACGAATCCCACCATCAGCAATGATCGGTTTACGCGCAGCTTTAGCACACCAACGTAGGGCAGCCAATTGCCAGCCACCTGTACCAAAACCAGTCTTGACTTTGGTGATACAAACCTTACCAGGACCGATTCCAACCTTGGTAGCATCCGCACCAGCATTTTCCAGTTCACGCACAGCTTCTGGAGTTCCCACATTCCCAGCAATGACAAAAGTATTTGGTAATTCTTTCTTGATGTGTTGAATCATAGAAATCACACTATCCGCATGACCATGAGCAATGTCAATCGTGATATACTCAGGAGCATCAGCCTTGAGTTGGCTAACAAAATCATACTCGTAATCCTTGACACCGACAGAAATGGAAGCAATGAGCCCTTGATCGTGCATGCGTTTGATAAAAGGAATGCGCCCAGCCTCATCAAAACGATGCATAATGTAAAAGTAACCGCCTTTAGCTAGTTGCTCTGCTACGTTCTCATCCAAAATCGTCTGCATATTTGCTGGTACAACAGGTAGTTTGAAAGTGTGATTTCCAAGTGTGACACTCGTGTCTGCTTCTGCACGGCTTTTAATGACACATTTATTTGGGATCAACTGAATATCTTCATAATCAAAAATTGGAAATTCATTTAACATATCGCTGTCTCGTTTCTTTTGAAATGACCTACCTATGCTTGCGCATCTCTACGCCTTTTCCGACGTTTCCTTAATTAATTATAAACCAAAGTACAGTTTTTGTCAAATATTTTTAATAATCAAATTATATCGTTCGGAAATTACTTATGTAAATGATACGAGAAAGAGGAGAGATTAGATTCTCTCCGCTTCTTCATCAATAATCACTTTAAAATTTTCTTCTGAATTTTCCATCATTTCACAAAATTCATCATAAGATGAAGATTTCAGAGGAATTTGGATAGACCATTTCTTTAATAAGGCTCCGTACCCTGCTAGCTTTCCTATCTCATTATCAACAACTTTTTCCTTGCTCGGAAAAACAAGTCCAGCTTTCTCAGCTTCTAAAATATAAGAATAGGAAATCAATTGGAACAAGTCCTCACGGTTAATCCCTCTTTCAGTGAATTCCAGTTTTTTATATTTAGCATCTAAAACTATTTTTAACTCTTTATGATAAAAATCTGGAAATACTTTTCTTTCACGATTAGAAAATACCGAAATACCGTCCGTCTTATCCTTATTTCGTGGATGGATGAAATCTTTTGGCAACAAGGTATAAACATACTCTTCCCAAAGCCAGGCAACATCAAAGAGAATGCCATGTACCTTTTGGGCCTGAGATCCAAGACCATGCTTTTCTCTACTCAGAATCATCAAGCAGAGTTCCTGTAATTTTCTATACTCTCTGAAATAGGCGTGTCGAATGGGTTTTATTTTATTCATTCTGATAATCTTAGGACGATCAGCTAGTTTATAAGATGAGGTTACACGAGTAATTTCTGTCATATTTTCACGATTACTATCGAGCAGAACTCCGAAACCTTTCTGATTCTTTATGTACTCAATCGTATGCCGAATCAACTGCATGAGTGGATTATCATAGGTGAACTCTCTAGTGGTATAGGCAATATTTCCCATAAAAGGAAGATTTTTCTTAAGATGATTTCCAACATCTAGTACACCCTTTACATGACTATCGTTATGGAAAAATCGCTGGTATTCCTTATAAAGACCTTTTCGGAGAGCGACTTGCAGATATTTTGAAAAGAGGTAAACCAAGAGTTGATAAAGCTTATCTTCAGGAGATAGACCGACTTCTAAACTAGTCAGATTGATATTGAGAACCTTTTGTAAGAGATAATGCAAAAAATGGTCGTTACTTTCCTCAGAAAAACGAGAGGAAATCGTTAATCTTTCCTGACCATATCCAAGAAAACCAATCACGTTCCCTGTCTTGATTTCCTGATTAACTGTTTCCAAAATCTTTTGGTCCTTGTCTAGATCAGGAGAATTTATCAAATCATTCGGGAAAATAAAGATACGATCCTCTCGAGAAAGGTTATCTAGTGTTCTATCAAGAAGGGCTTGACTTAGATTGGGATATTCTGCGACAAAGTCCTCTTTAGCGATTCTATACTGATTATCAGTTATCCGCATCATCATCACCAGTCTCTTGCTGATCTGTTTGCTCGTTATCTGTCAGATCAAATGCTCTTTTCAATGTATCCAGAGTTTCAGCCTCTTCATAAGAACCTCGTAAGTAATCTTCCAAAAGCGGTTTGAGGTAATCAGACCAGAGTAAATCATAGTTAAAGTCTACATCCTTCAACTTAAGGAAATAACTTGGTCCGATATGATAATGACTGTTTAGCTCCTGAACGTTTTCGATAGCAGCATTCAAGTTTCTTAGACGAAGTTTTGCTTCTTCTGCATGGATATCTAGTTCTTTATCCAACATAGCAACTTGGCTTTCAGCAGTAACTTCAACAAAACGGAAACGACGACGCATAGCAAAATCAAAGGTATCTACTGAACGGTCAATATCATTCATAGTTCCGATGATATAGACATTTTCAGGGATATAAAATTTCTCATCAGTCTCATGTAAATTAGCATATTGGGTAGAAACACTTCCCTTTTCACCACGATAACCAGGGTCAATAGAGAAAAAGAGTTCACCAAAAATCTTTGAAATCTCTCCACGATTGATTTCATCGATGATGAAAACGAATTTCTTGTCTGTGTCAATTTCTGTTGGAGAAATATAATCTTTCAGACCAAATCTTTTCTTTAAAGTTTCTAGGACTTTTTTTCCTTGATTACGATAATAAGGCTGTTTCAGATATTTTTCATCTTTATAGAGTTCATAAACATAAGATTTTGTTAAGCAAGTTCCTTGGGCTTTAGTTTCATAATTGATATTAAAATTATTTCTACTATTTACTGTGAGATAGGAAAATTCTGTCAAATATTCTTTTTCATCTCTGCTATTTACATATTCAAGATAAAGATCCCACGCTTCCTCAAAATTATCTTGGCCTCCAGTTTTCTGAGCTTCTTTAGCCTTCTGACAGAACTTCTTAAAAATACCGTCCTGCAAGCCAAAGTTAATCTGTCCATCATCCCCCAGAATTGGTCTCAACCCCTCTACAAAATCCGTATAATCATAGGAAGGGTGAAACTGTACAAATTCGATTTGGTCTTCGTTGCCATCCGTTAATTCTTTAGCTATTTCTTTAGCAAGATAAGTTTTTCCTGTACCAGGTGCACCACGGAGAATGAGGTTTTTGGATTTTTTTAATATACCACTATAATTAAATAAAAAATCATTCCTTAACATAGTTTCACTTTCTAATTTTTTATACTTTTTCCAATTAGGATGATTCAAAAAATAGTCATTGTCTTGAATTATGATTTCATCACTTGCAGCAAATTTTATTAACTGGTTAGTCTCTTTAGTTCGATACTTAATATCTGATGGAAACCATATTGTTTCTTGCCCCGTAAAGAAAAACCACTCCCTCTCTATATACTCTTTTTTCCAATCAACAATAATGGTATGCCCATCATCTAAAACCTCTTTAACAGTCGCCATTCCACGAATTTTCATCACAGAAACCTTTAAATCATCTTTCTTTACAAAAGGTACATTCTTCTTTTTGACATATGTGGATTTAGCAAATAAAACGTCACCTTGTTTAATTTTATTAAACAACTTTAACATTCTTTGATACTGTTTATTTTCCTCGTTATTATGCCATCCTAATTCCCACTTTCCTTCTTTCATAAAATATTCAAGATAATCATCATCACCAAATTTTGTACCAACAAAAAAATAGTTATTTTGTTCACTGTTCATTTGAATACTCCTTTAATTTACTTTCACAAGTAAGTTCTATTAATATATATTCTGCATCTAGCATATCATATCTATTAAAAAAAGAAAAGAACTTCTAAAAAAAGCCCAGCGTTAGGAGCTTCAATGACTCTTAACACTAGACTTCTTTTTTATCTTAGTAATACTCACCTTGACGGTAGTCCCATGAGTTAAAGGTATCTGACAAATGCATCATGATTTTATCAATGTCAAGCCCTTTACGGATAACGACTGGTGCTGGTGAGATTGAACGGTCTCCTCCTTGTTCTGGGATGAGTTTTCCGTCCTTATCGACCATAGAAACCATCACACCTTGCTCGTAGCGCGTTTCAATCGTTTTGTCTGGTTGGATTGAAGCAACGTAGTCATCTGCTTCGATGACTAGGTCCACTGCTCCTTCGATACGTTCTCCGATTCCTTCTACCTTACCACGGTTTCCTTTTCCAGATGGGTTGGCTGATGAGGCGTAGACCATCTTACCTTCTTCCCAAAGTTTGGCAGCCAATTGTTCACCAGCTTTACCAAACTTGATGACAAAACAGCTAGTACCACGAACGTCTGTCATGAGTTCTTCACGGCCATCACCGTATGCTTTGAGTTTGTCAAAAGCTTCTGATTTCCAAGGAAGGATACAACCTAGGAGAATGTCTTCGTCCCAATGTTTTTGGTAGAAGGCTTCAATTTCTGGGTTGAGTTGTGCTAAAGCGCGAAGCTCATCCATGCTACCACAAAGTACAACACCTGGTTTGTTACGGTTACGCTCTTTGGCTTCAAATTTGCGTTCAAGACCTGCCTTATCGCTCGTCATGATAATGTAACCAACTTTTGTAGGGCAAACAATACAACCGCCCTCACCTTTTAAAATGTCATAGCCTTCTTGTGAAAGTGTCCCGTTCCATTGAATGTGTTTTGTCATAGTTCTATAGTTCCTTTTCTATTTTTCTAATCCTGCCAGTAGGCTGGCCGTTGTTTTTCATAAGCAGCAATCAAATCTTCATACTGCAAAGTAATTCCGATATCATCCAAACCATTTAAGAGCTTGTGTTTCCACTCGCTATCTATTTCGAAAGTGAATTCTCCAACTGGTGAGATGATTTTTTGTTGTTCCAAGTCCACAGTTACCTGGTCGGTCGGTTTGAGTTGGGCTAGTTTCTCTCTAACCTCTCTAGGCTGAACAATGGGCAACATGCCATTATTGAGTTCATTATTGTAATGAATGTCCCCGAAAGATCCTGCAATCACGACCTTAAAACCATAGTCGGCTAGAGCCCAAGCCGCGTGTTCTCTCGAAGAACCTGCCCCAAAGTTATCCCCTGAGATGAGGATACTGGCTTTTCGGTATTCAGGTCGGTTAAAGACAAAGTCTGGATCCTCAGTATACTTGTCGTCTAGATAACGCCAAGCATACATGAGGTACTTACCAAAGCCTTTTTTATCAATTAACTTGAGAAACTGCTTGGGGAGTATTTGGTCGGTGTCGATGTTATCATTCATGAGAGGAACGGTCGTTCCCGTATAAACTGTAAATTTCTCCATATCCTCTCCTTACTGGGCCTCTGGCATTTGCCGAACATCTACGAAACGACCTGCAATAGCCGCCGCAGCTGCCATGGCTGGACTGCAAAGATGGGTTTTAGCACCAAATCCTTGTCTGTCTTCAAAGTTGCGGTTACTGGTTGAGGCACAGTGGACACCATCAGGAACCTTGTCGGGATTCATACCTAGGCACATAGAACAACCTGGGTCTCTCCATTCAAAGCCAGCATCTAGGAAGACCTTATCCAAGCCCAACTTCTCCGCAGCTCGTTTCACAGGACGAGAACCTGGTACTACGATTGCTGTTAGATTGGGAGCAATCTTCTTCCCTTTGACAAATCGCGCAGCCAGTTGCAAGTCACTGAGCCGAGCATTGGTACAAGACCCGATAAAAATATATCCTAGTTCAATATCCTCTGGCTTTTGGCCAGGCTCCAAGTTCATGTAATGATAAGCTCGTTCATCATTCATATCCTTAATTTCTGGAAAACTACTGTCAAAGTCGACGCCCATAGCAGGATTGGTTCCCCAGGTCACCATAGGAGCCAAGTCTGAGACATCCATCTGGATAACCTTATCATAGACAGCATCGTCATCACTGACAAGAGTCTTCCAGTCAGCAACCGCCTCCTCGAAAGCTTCGGGAACGCATTCCCGTCCCTTGAGATAGTCATAGGTAGTATGGTCTGGATTCATAATTCCCATCTTGGAGCCAAACTCGATGGACATATTGCAGATGGTCATTCTCTCTTCCATGGTCAGTGCATCAATTGCTTCTCCACGATATTCAACCACATAGCCAACACCACAAGCAACGCCATACTTGGCAATTAAGGCGAGAATGTAATCCTTAGAATAAACTCCTTTTTGAGGAACACCAGTGAATTCTACCAGCATTTTCTTGGGTTTGACCTGCCAAAGGGTCTGGGTAGCAAAGACATGCTCGACCTCACTGGTCCCAATTCCAAAGGCGATAGCTCCGAAAGCTCCGTGAGTAGCTGTATGACTGTCTCCACAAACGATGAATTTTCCTGGTTGCGTCCGTCCTGTCTCTGGACCTACCATGTGAACGATTCCCTGCTTTTCAGAACCGTGAGCAGCATGTTCAATCCCAAACTCCTCAACATTTTCAGCGAGCTTATCAATTTGAGCCTTAGAAATAACATCTCGAATATCGTAGATATTGACCGTTGGTACATTGTGGTCAAAGGTTCCAAATGTCAAGTCGGGCCGTCTCAATCTGCGCCCCGCATCTCGTAATCCTTGAAAAGCTTGGGGACTGGTCACTTCATGAATATAGTGCTGATCCACATACATGAGTTGGGGTTGTCCTTCTTCTCCTGTGATGACATGGCGGTCCCATAATTTATCAAAAATCGATTTTCCTGCCATCCATTACCTCCAAATAAAATATAAGGCTACTAGTGTGGTCACCATCCCGAGAAACCAAACTGTTTTGAAATACCATTTTCTAGTCTTGTGGTGAAAGGTCATTCCTGCCAACCAGGCACCAAAACCACCACAAGTAAGGGCTAAAATGAGTAAAATTTTCTCTGGGACGCGCCAAGCACCTCTTCTTGCCTTGGATTTGTCAATGCCATAAATCAAGAAAATCATCAAATTCCAAATCAAGAGGGCAAGCGTGATTCCTTCATTTATCTTCATAATCTTTCAATGATGGCTTCTGTCATTTCCTTGGTCGAAGCCTGTCCTCCAATATCTCTTGTTAAAACACCTGCTGCCAAACTGTTCTCAACAGCACGCTCGATACGCTCCGCATCCTCATAACGTCCAAAGCTGTCTCTCAGCATCATGGCAACTGACAAAATCATAGAGATAGGATTGGCAATTCCTTGACCTGCAATATCAGGCGCTGAACCATGAATAGGCTCATAAAGACTTGGCCCCTTTTCAGAATGACTAGCTGATGGCATGACGCCAAGTGTGCCTGATAGAACGCTTGATTCATCAGATAAGATATCTCCGAAAAGATTTTCCGTCACGATGACATCAAACTTGGCAGGATTGGTAATCATGAGCATGGCAGCTGAGTCCACCAACTGGTGTTCCAAGATAACATCTGGGAAATCCTGCGCAACTTCTTCAGCTACTCTGCGCCAGAGTTTTGATGTTGCTAGAACATTTTGCTTATCGATACTAGTAACGATTTTTCTGCGACTTCTTGCAATTTCAAATGCCTTGCGAATAATCTGCTCTACTTCTTCGTAGCTGTAGTCGTTGATATCACGCGCTTTTCGCTCTTCAAGGATATGATCCCCAAAGTAAATCCCACCTGTCAACTCACGCACCACGACAAAGTCTACACCAGCAATTCGTTCCGGTTTGAGAGGTGATAAATGCTTGAGACTGTCAAAGATTTTTACAGGCCTAATATTGGCATAGAGATTGAGTTCCTTACGAAGAGCTAGCAAGCCTTGTTCAGGCCGAATCGCCGCCCCATCATACTGGGGACTACCGATAGCCGCAAGGAGAATAGCATCTGCTTCTCTACATGCCTTGAGGGTTTCATCAGGTAAGGGATGCCCCACAGCATCAATACCCGCACCTCCAAAGGGGCGTCTGTCTATCTCATAGTCAAAGCCTGTTTTTGAAGCTAGAGCTTCCAGAACCGCTAAACCAGCTTCCATGATTTCTGGACCGATTCCATCCCCTGCTAGAGCTACTATTTTCTTTGTCATAGCCTTCTCCTTTACACACTAGGCATGTCTCGGTAGGAAACGCTATGCCCCATCTCACCTGCATTCTCTTTTTGAACAAAAGTATTGGCATTGATATAGGCAATAGCGGAAGCCTTCAATACATCGAAATCAAGACCTGCTGCGTTAAAGATGGTTTCGGTATCTCTGTTTTCAACAGTGACCAAAACCCGAGCTTGGGCATCGATTCCATCTGTTACCGCATCGATGGTATAGGACACCAAGCGGACAGATTGGTTAAAGAACTTATCGATAGCGTTAAAGATCGCTTCAACGGAACCTTGTCCTGTCGCATTAAATTCGACTTTCTCACCATCCATATTGGCCAGGCTAACGAGCGCTTCAATTTCATTGTCTGCATGGGTTTGAAGTTGCAAATCATCAAAGTGGAAGCCTTCTGGATTTTCAACCATGGTTCCAGCTACCAGAGCTCGAATATCTGCATCTGTGATTTCTTGTTTCTTGTCCGCCAGTGCCTTGAACTTAGCGAAGAGTGGTTTGATATCCTCTTCTGTAAAATCTAGGGCTAATTCTCTTAGTTTTTCAACAAAGGCATGGCGACCAGACAATTTTCCAAGCGGAAGACTATTGCTCTTAACACCGACCAATTCAGGTGTGATGATTTCATAAGTGAGAGGATTTTTAAGGACTCCATCTTGGTGAATACCAGACTCGTGAGAGAAGGCATTACCACCAACCACAGCCTTGTTTTTAGGAACTGGAATACCAGAGAAGCGAGAAACCATTTCAGACGTATTCATTGTTTCATCCAAAACAATATCACTAGTTGCTTGGAAGAAATCCTCACGAATCTTCAAAGCAACAGCTACTTCTTCAAGAGCAACATTACCTGCGCGTTCACCGATACCATTAATAGTTCCCTGAACACGTCCAGCACCGTGTTTAATTGCTGTCAAAGTATTTGCAGTTGCCATACCGAGATCATCGTGACAGTGGACACCAAAGACAACTTTATGATCTGATTTAATATTTTCAGTCAAGTGATCAAAGATACGTGCAAACTCTTCTGGAGTCGTAAAGCCAACTGTGTCAGGGATATTGATATAAGATGCACCTGCATCGACCGCTGTTTGAACAACTTGTAAGAGGAAATCCAACTCTGTTCTAGTCGCATCTTCAGGAGAGAATTCGACGATTTCAAACTTAGAACGTGCGTAAGAAACATGCTCCTTGATAGCTTCTAAAATCTCTTCCTTGCTCTTATTGAGCTTATACTTGCGGTGAATCGGACTGGTAGCGATAAAGACATGAATTTGAGGATACTTGGCATCCTTAAGAGCCTCATAACAAGCATCAATATCAGATTTTACAGAACGAGCTAATCCTGTCACTGCTGTTTTTTTCATGGCTCTAGCAATTTCTTGAACAGCTATAAATGAATCTGGACTAGCAGCCGGAAAACCAGCTTCAATTACAGAAATTCCCCATTTCTCCAGCTGTCTTGCAATGGAAACTTTTTCCTTTATTGAGAAGTTAACACCAGGTGTTTGTTCCCCATCACGAAGGCTTGTATCAAAAAATTCAACTTTACGCATAAGATTTCCCCTTTTCCAAATGTGGTTTTAAAAAAACATCTCGCTTAGAAGCCCAAGCGAGATGTTGATTTACTCCCGCTTGGTAAGCCAAACAGGACTAATGCTTTTGCACTAGCCCGAGTACCTCAACAACAAAGCAAATTGATTAAACTTAGCTGTTTTCATGTTTGACTTTCTCCTTCGTTTGATATCTTGTTTAGTATTTTAGCATAGCTAAAAACACTTGTCAAGAAAAAATCCATTATTTTCTGAAAATTTCTTCAGTAAAGAATATTTTGCTAATTGAAAGTATTTGAAAAATCAAGTAACTTTCCTTATTTTTTCACGGTTAAGTTCCAACTTCTTTCTATCAATTCCAGTACCATTTCATCTGACAAAGTATCATCAAGTGCCATACTAAGCCAGTAGCGTTTGTTCATATGAAAGGCTGGATAAATGCCCTTTTGTGAAAGAAAATCAGCTACTTGGTCGTGTTTGAGGTTGACTGCTTCGACTAGCCCTTCTCTGCCCTTTTCCAGCTTATCCCAAGGAATTCTCATCACAACAGCATACCACTTTTGATTGCCTTCATGACGCAATACAGCTGTATCAGGTGACTTTTCCCACAAATACTCCAACTGACTACCATACTTTTCTTGAACTTGAGCCATGATACGCTTAGTCTGAGGACAGATAAAATCCTGTACATCAAAGCAATCCTTCCGAATCTGGTAGAGAATCTCCAAACAAGCCTCACGGATACTTGCAACAAAACTTCCCCGCATACTTTCCATATGTACTTGAGGATAGAGGTCACCCGTTTCCTGATCAAAAACCTGAAAACTTATATTATCAGGAGTGATAGAGACTGTCATGGAAAAGTCACCTTGCAAAATCTGGCAACTATAGTTCCATACTTCCCCATTTTCTACAAAACCATAGTCTCTAGCCTTTTCTTTATTAAACTGATAGGATTTAAAAATTTCAAACATAAGTGAAAACTGCTACCAAAAGCTAGCAGTTCCTTTCTATTTTTTAAAAGACAACCTTAGTACCGTGAAGTTGCGTCACGCCCAGTTGGTCAATAAAGGTTTGACGGTTGTCCAAGTCAATTCCCCCACCTGGTAAGATTTCAATTTTATCAGCAGCATGTTCCAAAATTCTGTGATAGTGGGCAAAACGTTTTTCTAGCGAGTCACCAGACACACCAGCACGAGTCAAGATACGAGTGACACCAGCTTGGCTGAGCCAGTCAATAGCTTCCAACTGATCTTCATCGCTCAATTCATCAAAGGCCATGTGGAAGACAATTTCCATTCCTTTAGATGCGGCAATCAGCTTCTCAAGATTAGGCTTATCCAACTTTTTATCAGCAGTTAATGCCCCAAAAACAACCCCTTGACTTCCAGCCTGTGCAGTCAAACGAATATCTTCTAGCATGATCGCTATTTCAAGATCAGTATAGACAAAGTCGCCACCACGTGGACGAATCATGGTCATGATGGTCGTATCGTAGTTAGCTGCCAATTCAACAGCCGCCTTGGTTACTCCATAGCTTGGTGTTGTCCCGCCAACTGCTAAATTATCACAAAGTTCGATTCGACGAGCCCCAGCCTGCATCGCTTTTTCAAGCAAGGTCACATTTTCAGCACAAAATTCGTAAATCATTTGATTCTCCTTGAAGATTACTTTTAATTTATTATATCATATTATTTAAATATGCTTTCATTTTTATCAAAGGAATGATCAAATTTTAAAAACTAATCCTTATCAGGAATGACTTTAAAGAGATAGTAGGTGATAAAGATGGTTAGGGCTCCTAGACCGATTTTGACAGGTAAAAGAGGGGCAAGATAAATGGAGATACCCATCAAGATATAGATAGATACGATGATTTTTTTCTTTCGTTCTCGCGCAATAGACTTGGTCTCGCGAAAGTCAGCTACATAGGTCTGATAAAGCTTTGTATGATAAAGCCAGTCTTCAAAACGCTTAGAAGATTTTGAAAAGCAAGCGATAGCTAACAAAAGGAAGGGCGTTGTTGGTAAAAGTGGTAGGACAACCCCAACAAGAGCCAAGGCTAAAGAAATAAAACCAATACTTAGGTAAATAATACGCATGTCTTCTCCTAATTGAAATAATCTTCTACTAGTTTCCCACAAAGTGAGGAAATTTGTCAAGCTTCAAGTAAAAAGAGCCTGAAATTTATTTTCAGGACTCTTCGTGTTATTTAATTTTCTCTTCTTCGTAGTCGCCATTACTACACACAATCTGTTTGCCACCACCACGGACTTTCTTCTCCATAAGGAAGTGACTACATTTTGGACAATCACGTCCAATTGGTTTATCCCAAGAGGTAAATTCACATTCTGGGTAGCGATTGCAACCATAGAAGATACGATTGCGCTTGGTTTTGCGTTCAATGATTTGTCCTTGATGGCAACTTGGACACTCAACACCAATCTCCTTAACAATTGCTTGTGTATGACGGCAGTCTGGGAAATTGCTACATGCATAGAATTTACCAAAACGGCCTAGCTTAATCACCATTGGACTACCACAGACTTCACAGTCAAATCCAGCTGGCTCATCCTTGATCTGAATTTTTTCCATTTCAGCTTCAGCCTTGGCTACATCTTTGGAGAATGGTTTGTAAAACTCGTCAATAACACGTTGCCACTGTTCTTTTCCAACTTCGACATCATCCAGTTTTCCTTCCATTTCAGCTGTAAAGGTCACGTTTACGATGTCAGGGAAGTATTCAACGATGAGTTTATTGACAATTTCTCCCAATTCTGTTGGTTCAAAACGTTTGGCTGCCAGACGAACGTAGTAACGTTTCTGGATGGTTTCAATGGTCGGAGCATAAGTTGAAGGACGTCCAACACCATTTTCTTCCAAGGTCTTGATAAGAGTCGCTTCCGAATAGCGAGCTGGCGGTTGGGTGAAATGTTGTTCTGGCTTGCTATTGACCTGCTTGACCACATCTCCTACTACCATATCTGGCAACATCTTGTTCTTATCAGAGTCATTATAAATAGCAAGATAACCATCAAACTTAACTTGGCTTCCATTTGCTGCGAACTGGACTCCATTTTGAGAGAGCTTGACAGCCATGGTATCAAAGATAGCTCCCGTCATCTGGCTAGCTACAAAACGGTTCCAGATAAGGGTGTAGAGCTTGAGCTGATCTTTGTCCAAGTACTTAGCGATGCTTTCTGGTGTATTAAAGACGCTAGATGGACGAATGGCTTCGTGGGCATCTTGAGCACCTGAGGCATTCTTGACCTTGCTACCATGCTTGGAATACTTGCTACCAAAACGATCGTTGATGTAACTTGCCGCTTCATTCTGAGCCACAGGACTGATACGAGTCGAGTCTGTACGCATATAGGTAATCAAACCTTGCACGCCTGTACCGATATTAATCCCTTCATAAAGCTGTTGGGCAACCATCATGGTCTTACGAGTACGGAAATTGATTTTATTGGCAGCATCCATCTGCATGGTTGAAGTCGTATAAGGTAGGGGCGCATTGCGTTTGCGTTCTTTCTTATCTACCTGGTCTACTGTGAAATCTTTGCTAGTCAAATGGGACAAGATTTCTTTGACTTCTTCATTGGTGGTCAATTTCATCTTTTTGCCATTCATTCCATAGAATGAAGCTTGAAATTGCTTAGTTCCCTTCTTAAAGACACCATCAATTGTCCAGTATTCTTCTGGTTGAAAGGCATTGATTTCATTCTCACGGTCAATGATAAGCTTAAGGGCAACAGACTGCACACGCCCTGCTGATAAGCCCTTCTTAACCTTTTTCCACAAAATTGGCGAAATCGAATACCCTACCAAGCGGTCTAAGACACGACGAGCTTGTTGGGCATCGACCAAGTCCATATCAATCTTACGAGGTTCTTTAAAGGCATTTTTTACTGCGTCCTTGGTGATCTCATTAAAGACCACACGGTTGGCATCATTCTCATCCAAATCAAGAATATGAGCCAAATGCCAGGAAATCGCTTCTCCTTCACGGTCCGGGTCACTTGCCAGAAAGACTTTATTGGCCTTTTTGGCTTCCTTTTTCAGGTCATTGATGAGAGGACCCTTGCCTCGGATATTGATATACTGCGGTTCGTAGTTATTTTCAATGTCAACAGACATACTGGATTTTTTCAAATCACGGATATGCCCGACACTGGCTAAAACCTTATAATTTCTGCCTAGATATTTCTCAATCGTTTTCGCCTTAGCAGGCGACTCCACGATGACTAGATTTTTTTTAACTGTTGATTTTTTCTTCTTTGTTGCCGTAGCCACACTATCACACCTTTTCAAAGTAATAAACTTTATAAAGTGTAAACCATTTTTCTATAGCTGTCAAGACCTAAGTCCTATATATAGAAGAAAAGTTTATCTGAGTGAACAAATTTCTCCTTAAAATTCAAACTCAGCCAACACATCTTGACCGCTGGAAATCAGCTTTGCTCCCTCTTGAATCAGGTGGTGACAGCCATCTGAATGCCCATCTAAAATGTTTCCTGGAATGGCAAAGACATCACGCCCTTCTTCCATAGCTCGCTCACAAGTAATAAGACTACCAGAACGCATCCTTGCCTCTGCTACAATGACCCCTCGACATAGTCCTGCTATGATTCGATTACGAGCTGGAAAGTGAAATTTCAAGGGTTCTTCACCTGGACCGTATTCACTTAGCACCAGATGATGATTTCCAATGTAGTCTTGCAAGCGTTTATTGGCTCGGGGATAGAAAACATCCAATCCTGTTCCAATCACTGCAATTGTTCTTCCTCCATTCTGGAGTGCAGCCATATGGGCAGCCGTATCAATCCCTTTAGCTAAACCACTGACCACAATTAACTCGTTTTCCAAACCTTGAATGACTTTCTGAACCGACTTTGCTCCCTGACTAGAACATGAACGACTCCCTACAACAGCAACTTTCGGAAACTTTAACAAGTCCAGATTTCCTTTATAAAACAAGAGCACTGGAGCATCGTAAATCTCACTCAGATCCCAAGGATAACAGTCATCAAGAATAGAAAAGGATGGAAATTTCTGAAACTCCTTCTCCAACTGTGCATCATCTATCTGGAAATAGCGTTCCATAAAGACAGCAGGATTACGGCACCCCGATATTTCTGCAATATCACCTAGCAAGAGCTCCTGATCTACAGTCTCATCGTATTCAAGGACAGTTAAAATCTGTTGATTGGTCAAACCTGCTTTTCTTAATTTGTAAATATCATAGTTTGTAATCTTCATAAACATCTCCATTTCTTCTTTTCTACTCATCTATCTATTCGTAAAAAAAATAAAAAGAAGACCAAGAATCTTCTTTTTTTCTTTTATTCAGATTTAGTAGTTGACCAGCTACTTTCAACCATCGGTAAGATTGTTTTTAAAGTTTCCCCATCCCCTTCAAGTGAAACATAGCGGATTTTACCATCATTTGATCGGAAGACCCAGGTAACGAGGTATTTCCCTGACTTAGCAATTGCATTGACAACATAGGCTTCATAGCCTCCAATGGTCGATTTGGAGCCCCAAACCTTACTGAAATCAGAGCTTTGTTCTTTGGAAGTTAAAATACTAGATGAGACAGTCACAACATCCAGTTTAGCATATTCTTCTTCGCTGATATTGAACTGCTCAGCCTTAAAGGTATTCAGCGTAACAATGTTGATATCTGTTCCATCACAATACTGTATATCATTTCCACCTTCTACTTCATGGAATCGAACCCATGATTTGGGTACCTTGACAAATCCATATTCATTCGAACCGATGATTTGCGTCTCTTCCTTTTTCGCTTCAGAAACAGCAGAACTAGTGCTATTCGTTTCCTGACTTCTTGAAGAACTAACAACCGCAGTCGAACTTTCTTCGGTTGCTGTTTGCGATTTATTGGAGCATGAAGCTAAAAAAGCACTAACAGTAACTACAGTACCTAAAATTAATAATTTTTTCATCCTACCACCTTTCCATCTGCATTATAAGAAAAATAGGGACTTCTGTCAAATTCTAACCTGATCTATTTTGTCAGTTGATGATTTTACTCGCTCTCATTTAAAGTAAAAACTCTTGAAAAATCTTCAAGAGTTTTATTTTATAATTCTATTCTTCATCCATGCTTAAGACGCTAAGAAAGGCTTCTTGTGGGACTTCTACTGATCCGATAGCTTTCATGCGTTTCTTACCAGCTTTTTGTTTTTCAAGGAGTTTGCGTTTACGAGAAACGTCACCACCGTAACACTTGGCAAGTACGTTCTTACGAAGGGCCTTGATATCAGTACGAGCCACGATTTTGTGCCCAATAGCTGCTTGAATTGGCACCTCAAATTGTTGACGAGGGATGATTTTCTTGAGCTTATCAACGATGAGTTTTCCACGTTCGTAGGCAAAGTCCTTGTGAACGATAAAGCTGAGGGCATCCACCTTATCCCCATTGAGAAGGATATCCATTTTGACCAGTTTAGATGGACGGTACTCTGACAATTCGTAGTCAAAGCTTGCATAACCACGCGTCGAAGACTTAAGCTTATCAAAGAAGTCAAAGACGATTTCAGCAAGTGGAATTTGATAGATAACATTGACACGATTATCATCAATATAGTCCATGGTCACAAAATCCCCACGCTTGCGCTGAGCCAGTTCCATCACTGCTCCGACAAACTCCTGCGGTACCATGATTTGCGCCTTGACATACGGTTCTTCAATAGTCGCAATCTTGGTTGGATCTGGAAATTCAGAGGGGTTAGACACATCCATAGATTCACCGTCAGTTTGGTTAACCTTGTAAATAACAGACGGAGCTGTCATGATGAGGTCAATATTGAACTCACGTTCTAAACGCTCTTGAATAACATCCATATGGAGAAGTCCAAGGAATCCACAACGGAAACCAAATCCAAGCGCCTGAGATGTTTCTGGTTCAAACTGCAAGCTAGCATCGTTGAGCTGCAATTTTTCAAGGGCTTCACGAAGGTCATTGTACTTGTTTGATTCGATTGGATAAAGACCCGCAAAGACCATAGGATTCATCTGCTTGTATCCATCTAGCGGTTCTGCTGCTGGATTGCTTGCTAGGGTCACTGTATCACCCACACGGGTATCTTGAACCGTTTTGATAGAAGCCGCAATATAACCAACGTCACCAGTCGCAAGAAAATCACGACCAACTGCTTTCGGCGTGAAAATACCGACCTCCGTCA
The DNA here is from genome assembly GCA_905372585.1 of Streptococcus oralis. Lineage (GTDB taxonomy): Bacteria > Bacillota > Bacilli > Lactobacillales > Streptococcaceae > Streptococcus > Streptococcus oralis_CJ. Next base: position 36,017 of record CAJPPL010000008.1, on the reverse strand, counting down.
CATCAAAGGTCTTGCCATTGCTCATGAGCTGAATCTTATCGCCAGGTTTAACCACTCCGTCCATAACACGCACTTGGAGGATAACCCCACGATAGGCATCATAAACTGAGTCGAAAATCAAGGCTTTTAATGGAGCTGCAACATCACCCGTTGGTGCTGGCACTTTTTCAACGATCTGCTCAAGAATTTCTTCAATACCAATACCAGCTTTGGCTGAAGCTAAGACTGCTTCGCTGGCATCCAGTCCGATGACATCCTCAATCTCTGTACGAACACGCTCTGGATCAGCTGCTGGAAGGTCAATCTTGTTAATGACTGGCAGAATTTCCAAATCATTGTCCAAGGCTAGATAAACGTTAGCAAGAGTTTGAGCTTCAATCCCTTGAGCCGCATCAACCACCAAAATCGCTCCTTCACAGGCAGCTAGCGAACGCGACACTTCATAGGTAAAGTCCACGTGCCCTGGCGTGTCAATCAAGTGGAAAATATAAGTTTCCCCATCTTTTGCACTGTAATTCAACTCAATGGCATTCAACTTAATGGTAATCCCACGTTCACGCTCAAGATCCATACTATCCAAAAGCTGGGCTTGCATTTCACGACTAGAAACCGTCTCCGTCTTTTCCAAAATGCGGTCTGCTAGGGTTGATTTCCCATGGTCAATATGGGCGATAATAGAGAAGTTTCGAATCTTCTCCTGTCGTTTTTTCAAATCTTCTAAGTTCATGATGCTCTTCCTTTCAGGGTATCTATTAATTATAAATTGTTTTTAACATTTTGACAAGACCATACCCTGCTAGGAGTACTAATCTTCGGCAATAAAGCCATCATTTTCGATAAAGTAGTGTTCGGTCATTCCTTGGTCTGTAAAGATGATTCCATGAAGGACACCACCATAGACAGCTCCTCCATCCATACCAATCTTGCCATCCTCTGTTATCCAAAGCTCAGCTGTACCTCGGTCTTGCTTGAGCAAACCATAAACCGGTGTATGCCCAAAGACAATGGTTTTTCCAGTATGATTTTCAGCTTCGTGGAATGGTTTTCTGAGCCAGACTTTCTTGTAATCTGTTGTTTCATGCCACTCATCCAAAGTTAAATCAATACCTGCGTGAACAAAGATATATTTGTCTGTCTCTACTACAAATGGCATTTGACGAATAAATTCGACCAAGTCTGCCGCTTCAGTCGCAACCCGTTTGGCATCTTCTACGCCATCAACTGGTGCATCCAAGGGGCGACCTAGGATTGAGTTAATAGTTGTATCTCCACCATTGCGACGATAATGGTCATAGCTTTCTTCTGGATCATCGAGCCAAGTCAGAAACATATACTCGTGGTTTCCTGATAGACAGATAGCCCCTTGATTGTCCACTAAGTCCTTAACCATTTCTAGAACACGGCGACTGTCTTCACCACGGTCAATCAAATCCCCCAGAAAGAGCAACTGAGTTTGACCATCCCAGGTTTTGAGAAGATCTTCCAGCATACCTGCTTTTCCATGGACATCTCCAATTACATAATAGTCTGTCATTTATTTCATCCTCGTTTGCAATAATTCTCTGGCTTGGGTAAGGGCAGCTTCGGTTACATTTTCCCCAGCCAACATCTTAGCTACTTCCTCTACTCGCTCTTCTAAAGTCAAAAGGCGAACCGTCGACACCGTTGAGTGCTCATCGCTAATCTTCTCAATAAAGAATTGATAATCCGCGATGGCAATCACTTGTGGAAGGTGAGAAATAGCAAGAACCTGACCATGCTGACCAATCTTATGAATCTTTTGAGCAATGGCTTGGGCCACACGACCTGAAACTCCCGTATCCACCTCATCAAAGACAATACTAGTCTTACCTTCTTTGCGAGAAAAGGCGGATTTAATAGCTAGCATGAGGCGGGATAATTCCCCACCAGATGCAACTTTGACCAAAGGCTTAAAGTCCTCACCTGGGTTGGTGGAAATGTAAAATTCGACTGCTTCATTTCCTTCACGGCTGAACTTACTCTTACTAAAGCGAACCTGAAATTGAGCCTTCTCCATATAGAGATCTTGCAGTTCTTGTTTAATCTCTGCCTCAAGCTGCTGGGCCAAATCATGGCGAGCAGATGCAAGCTGACCTGCCAAGTCGACAAGATTAACTTCCAATTTCTTGAGTTCTGCTTCCATATCTTCGGAAGAAAGGTTATTACCCGTCAAGAGATTGTACTCTTCCGTAATCTTGGCAAAATAAAGCAAAACGTCGTCCACAGTTCCACCATACTTGCGGGTAATAGTATTCAGAAGATCCAGGCGATTTTCAACCTGCATGAGACGATTGCCATCAAAATCCAAGTCCTCAATAATATCTTCCAAACGCTTGGTAATATCTTCTAAAACATAGTAGGTCTCAGACAGAGAACTTGAAATTTCACGGTATTCAGGGTCGTATTCTTCAACACTTTCCATGTCATTCATGGCTGAACGGACATTAGCAAGACTGGAGAATTCCTCATTGTCTAACATGCTATAGGCATTGGTCAGCGTATCAGCAATATTCTTATGATTGAAGAGTTTATCTCGTTCTTGGTTGAGAGCCAAGTCTTCACCAGCCTGTAAGTTTGCTGCCTCAATCTCTGCCATTTGAAATTCCAACATCTCAATACGAGCCTTGTGTTCCTGTTGGTTTTTCTTGACTTCCAAAACCTGCTTGCGCATTTTGCGATAGGCATCAAAGCTCGTCTGATAGGTCTCCTTCAAGTCCAAGAAAGCAGCATCACCAAACTCATCCAACATCTGGATGTGCAGTTGAGGACGCATTAACTCCTCTTGGTCATGCTGACCATGGATATCCACAAGGTGTTGCCCAATGGCACGCAAGACAGAAAGATTGACCATCTGACCATTCACGCGACTAACACTACGACCATTTTGCAAAATTTCCCGGCGGATGATAATCTCATCACCCAATTCTAAACCTTGCTCTTCAAAAAGTTCCTGTAAAAGGCGACTATTTTCAACCGAAAAAAGCCCCTCAATCTCTGCCTTTGGCGCACCATGACGAATAACGTCTGTAGTTGCACGAGCCCCCAACATGAGATTCATAGCGTCGATAATGATAGACTTTCCAGCACCCGTTTCCCCGGTTAAAACAGTCATACCCTTTTCAAAATTGAGCGAAATCGCCTCAATAATGGCAAAGTTTTTTATCGAAATTTCAAGTAACATACTGACCTACCATTTTTTGACTTGTTCAACAATTTCCTCAGCTGCCTCTGCTGTTCTAGCTACAATTAAGATAGAATCATCATCAGCTAGACAGCTAAAAATCTGTTCAGAAAATGCTTCAACCAACTGACTCTTCACAAAAATAGTATTTCCAGGAATGACAGCAAGGTTAATCATATTTCCCATTAACTCAGAACTCACAATATTGTCCTCAGCCAATTGCAAACTCTTGACGATTGATTTTGGCAACTCATAGATATAGGTGTTGTTCTTCAAAGGAATTTTAACAATCCCAAGCTCCTTGATGTCCCTTGAGACAGTGGCTTGAGTAGCAGAAATACCTGCTTCCTTCAAATGCTCAACAATTTCTTCCTGAGTCCCGATTTGATAATCCGTAACAAATCTTCTAATTTTTTCAAGTCTCTCTTTTTTATTCATCTTTAAATTCTCTATGTGCTCTCTCTACAACTTTTTCTATTTCAGGGGCAACTTGGTTACTTGCTCCCTCTTCCTTTTTCAAATATACCAGAAATTCGATGTTTCCATGTCCACCTTGGATTGGTGAATAGTCTAATCCAAGCACTGAAAAACCTTGTTCAACTGCCATAGCAGTGACAGATTCAAGGACAGTTTGATGAACCTTAGCATCTCGAATGATTCCATTTTTCCCAATCTGCTCACGACCTGCTTCAAACTGGGGCTTAACCAAAGCTACAATTTGACCTTGATCAGCCAAGACACGGTGCAAGGCAGGCAAAATCAGACTGAGGGAAATGAAACTCACATCAATACTGGCAAAGCTCGGTTCCTGCTCAAAATCAGTCTTTTCAGCATAACGGAAATTGAACTGCTCCATACTGATAACCCGAGGGTCTTGACGTAATTTCCAAGCCAACTGATTGGTACCAACATCAACTGCAAAGACCAACTCAGCACCATTTTGCAACATGACGTCAGTAAATCCTCCAGTGGAGGCCCCAATATCAATCGTGGTTGCGCCATACACTGATAAATCAAAGACCTGCAAAGCCTTTTCCAGTTTTAGACCACCTCGACTGACATACTTGAGTTTTTCACCCTTGAGTTTTAGTTCAGTATCATCTGGGATTTTCTCTCCTGGCTTGTCAAAACGCTCCCCATTGAGGACTGCTACGACTAGTCCAGCCATGACGCCGCGCTTGGCCTGTTCTCGCGTTTCAAACAAGCCCTGTTTATAAGCTAGTACATCCACTCTTTCCTTAGCCATTGATTCTCAAACTTTCTACTACTTTCACAATCGATTCTGTTTCAAAGGGAACCTGCTGGGCAATTTCTTCTAATTTAGCCTTGGCTTGATCCAGAGTTTGGTTACAAAAGGCAGTCGCCTCCTCCAAGCCTAACAAGGCTGGGTAGGTCGACTTTTCTGCCTGTAAATCCTTTTGCGGAGTCTTGCCGATTTCCTCAAAACTAGCTGTTACATCCAGCACATCATCTCGAACTTGAAAGGCCAGCCCAATCAATTCACCCACAGTTTTTAGTTTTGCTTGTAACTCTGGTGCTAATTCTACTATGATAGCTGCTGCTTGGAAAGGATAGGCTAGTAATTTGCCTGTTTTATTAGCATGAATGGTCTGAAGTTCTTCCAAGGACAAATGCTGGTGTTCGCCCTCCATGTCCAGAACCTGCCCTGCTACCATGCCTAGACTTCCTGAAGCAAGGGATAGGTTGGCAATCAGGTCCACCTTGATCTGACTTGGCAAATCTGCCTGCGCGATCAAGGCATAGGGATCTAGGAACAAGGCATCTCCTGCCAATATTGCCATCGCTTCGCCAAATTTCTTATGATTAGTTAAACGTCCCCGACGGTAATCATCGTCATCCATGGCAGGAAGGTCATCGTGAATCAAGCTCCCTGTATGAATCATTTCCAAGGCCGCAGCCACTTGAGCATGTGCTGGTTTAATAGCGACTTGCAAGGCTTCCAGAACCTCTAACAAGAGAAAAGGCCGAATACGCTTGCCCCCAGCATGAATGGAATAGAGAACGGACTCTCGTAGACTAGAAGCAAACTGCTGGTCTCCATAAAAATCTTCCAAAGCCGACTCCACAAGAGCTAATTTTTCTTGCTTCTTCATTCAAAATCACTTTCTGTTCCGTCTTCTTGCATGACCTTAACCAAGGTCTTTTCAGCCTTGTCCAGCGTCGCTTGGAGCTCTTTTGACAAGACCATGCCCTTTTGAAAGGCCGCAATCGCATCTTCCAAAGCAATTTCACCGTTTTCCAAACTTTGGACAATGGTCTCTAGTTCTGCTAGATTTTCCTCAAATTTCTTTTGTTTTGACATCTTTAACCTCTAATTCTACTTGACCATCTCGCATCAAAAGCGTCACTTGGTCTTTTTTATTCAACTTCTCAACAGAATCGACTACTGACTCTTCTTTTTTGACAATAGCATAACCACGCGCCACTATTCGACTGGTATCCAACATCAGCAAGGCTTCTGAAAGTCGCTTGACTTCAGCAACCTTGGCATCATAAACCAGCGCCATTTGGCTACGTAGGAGCTTGTCCAACTGACCAAGCCGGTCTTGATAGCGTTGGATTTTGGTAATAGGTGATAATTGTACCAGTTGATGCGTCCTTGCTTGGACTAGCTGTTTATTATCAGAAATCCGTGTTCGCAAACTTTGTTTTAATCGCAGTTGTAGTTGATCTAACCGTTGCAAATATCCATCGTACAAGCGCTCTGGCTGTCTAAAGATGACTGACTGACTGCATTTTTTCAGAGCTTCTTGTTTCTTAGATAGGACATTTCGGACTGCTGTTGCCATTCGTTTTTCTTGATTTTGTAAATGGCTCAAGAGATCCAACTTGGTCACAGGCGTTGCCAATTCAGCCGCAGCTGTTGGCGTCGCAGCACGACGATCGGCCACAAAGTCCGCCAAGGTCACATCTGTCTCATGCCCAACACTAGAAATAACTGGCAAACGAGATTCAAAAATAGCCCGTACCACAATCTCTTCGTTAAAGGCCCAGAGATCCTCGATGGAACCACCACCGCGACCAATGATGAGAACATCTAGGTCCTCACGTTGATTGGCACGCGCAATATTTCGAGCAATTTCCTCCGCAGCTCCATCACCTTGTACCTTTGTCGGATAGAGAAGGATATCAACACCAGGAAAACGTCTGCTGACGGTCGTGATGATATCTCGAATAACAGCACCACTACGACTGGTTACTACGCCGATACGCTTAGGAAATTGGGGAAGAGGTTGCTTGAATCTCTCTTGAAACAGACCTTCTTCTGTCAGTTTCTTCTTGAGTTGTTCAAACTGAATCGCAAGCGCCCCAACCCCATCAGGCTCAGCTTTTTCAATGATGATAGAGTAGCTCCCGCTGGGTTCATAGACCTGCACACGCCCAATCACATTGATTTTCATTCCCTCTTCCAAGTCGAAACCTAATTTTTGATAAATCCCAGACCAGATGGTCGCTTGAATAACTGCATGGTCATCTTTTAAGGAGAAATATTGGTGAGTAGGTCGTTTACGAAAGTTGGAAACTTGACCAGTTAAATAGACCCGTTCCAAGTAAGGGTCTTTATCGAATTTCATTTTCAGATACTTGGTCAAAGTTGTTACCGATAAATACTTTTCCATCTCCACCTACTATTCATTTTCTTGCTTTTCCATGGGTATTATTATACCAAAAACATGCTTAAAAATCACCTTTTTCCTACTGAAACTAAAGGAAAAATAGAAAAAGGAGGCTAGGCCTCCTCATCTGATTATTTACTGTTTCGCGCTTCTTCCAAAATCTTAGAAATTTTGGTGGTCAAAAGGTCGATAGCAACTGTATTGCTAACCCCTTCAGGAATAACGATATCCGCATAACGCTTGGTTGGCTCAATAAACTGGTGATACATAGGTTTAACTACACCTAAGTACTGGTCAATAACGCTATCTAAACTACGGCCACGCTCTTCCATATCACGCTTGATACGACGAATAATACGCACATCATCATCTGTATCCACAAAAATCTTGATATCCATCAAATCGCGCAGGCGCTTGTCCTCCAAGACCAAAATCCCCTCAACGATAAAGACATCCTGAGGCTCCTGACGATAGGTCTTGCTGCTCCGTGTATGCTCTGTATAGTCATAAGTTGGAATGTCCACCGGGCGCCCTGCCAACAATTCCTTAATCTGCTCGATCATCAAGTCTGTATCAAAGGCAAAAGGATGGTCGTAGTTGGTTTTGACACGCTCTTCAAAGGTCAAGTGAGACTGATCCTTGTAGTATGAATCATGCTCAATCATGGAAATCTTTTCATCAGGAAAATGAGATAAAATGGCTCTTGAAACACTGGTCTTACCACCACCAGAACCACCTGTCACTCCGATAATGATTGGTCTATTTTGCATGCTATCCTCCGTTTTTTTATCCGTCGTCTATTCTATCACATTTTTTGCAAAATTTATAGTCTGATTTTGGATAGTCTAGGGGAAACATCAATCTATCCTCACAATCTAGTGAAACTAGCTAAAAACCTTCCTTGGTTTGTAGAAATTGCCCCTTTTTTCTAGAATGGCTAGCAATGTACCTCCTTCAAAGGCAGCTAATTCTTGGTCTGTTTGGTCTAGCTCGATAAAACGACCAAACCGCACTTCTGTAGCCTCTTCTGGAGTTAGGATAACTTTGACAAGGTCCCCTGTACCAATCTCTAGAGGATGGAGAAAGTCCAGTTGACCAGCCTCCACTTTTTCAGAAATTTCGTCTAAGGTAAGAGCATCTTCTAGCTGCAAACCTGCAGCACTGGTCCGTGTCAAATGAGACATATGGGCCGCATAACCCAGCTTCTCTCCCAAGTCAACAGACAAGGTACGGATATAAGTCCCCTTACTACATTTCACACGAAATGTAAAACGTGCAAGGTGATCCTCATAAGAAATCGGACTCGTCCTCTCAAATTGATAAATGGTCACCTGACGTTCTGGACGCTCCACTTCCTGACCAGCACGCGCATACTCATAGAGCTTGCGACCATTAACCTTGACAGCCGAATACATAGGCGGAATCTGGGTAATAGGTCCGGTCAGACTCGCAATCGCTTCATCGACAATGGTTTCATCCAAGGGAGACAAAACGGGTGTCTCTGCGACCACTTCTCCGCTGGCATCCTCAGTCGTCGTGGAATAACCCAGAGTGATTTCACCCTCATAGACCTTGCCCTCGTCCTGCATAAACTCGACCATGCGGGTCGCCTTACCAACCGCAATAGGCAAAACACCCACCACATCTGGATCCAAGGTCCCACCATGACCAATTTTCTTGGTTCCCAAAATCTTACGCAGCTTAAAAACAGCGTCATGCGAGGTCATCCCCGCTTCTTTTTTTAAATTGATAATACCGTTCATGTGTTGCTTTCTGATTTCCCTTTCACTTCTATTCCTCATTGTTTAAATCAATTTTTTTAATATCATATAAATCCTCAGAGTAAAATGGTTTACCCGACTCAATTGGTAAAATATATTCAAAATTATCATCCTTTTCAAGTTGCTTATATTTTCCATTAACAACCAAAAAGTAGTCAGCATTTATGTTGTAATATCCATCTGGAAAGCTTGAAAAATCAATATCTCCTAGTTCCAATAGGTTGCTTTTGCTAAGTGTTAAATGCAAGCAAAGTGCTCCCTCCTTCATAAAGTCTTTAACAGAAAGAGTCGCATATCCTCTAAAAGCTTGTTTTTCTTTACTGAATGAATTTTGATTTTGAAGAGCCTTTTCTTTTATTAAAGAAGTTATCCTATATGAATTTGATATTTTAAAACCAGGGCTAGCTAATGGCTGTTCTTTATCATCAATAACTACTAAATCATATCCTTTCTTTTGTATTGCACTTTCTACAGCTGATTTAAAATCATTCAGAACTGTCTGTGCCTCTTGGCTCGATGCAGAAAGCCTCAAGAATTCTTTAAAACCATAATTCTCATTAATGAAACTGACCTGTGTTAATTTTTGACGAATGTACTTAGCACCTACTTGGATAGTCATTCCATTATCCGATACATCAAAAATACTAATATCTGAAACGTTGCTTTCTATTTCTACGCTTTTAAGAGCAACATCATAATTCATTCCCATAGAAGAATAAAACTCTTTTAATTGTTGAACTTTAGCATTATTTCTAAAGTGGATTTGAATTCTACTTCCTATAAGTGGAGAAAAAATCCCAATCAAAAATAGAATAAGTAACTTACGACTTAATTTTGGATTATAGTCTTCCTTTTGATAAATCCAATCTAAATACGGAAATAAAAATAATGAAAAAATGAAACTCCAAAGGTCAATATCTTTTATAAAGTCAAAGGAAACGATCATTTTAAATCTTAGCAAAAACATCAGAAAAATTGCTAAAAAAATATTTCCAATCAATAGGAGAGCAATGATGCGTTTCAATTCATTTTTTGCTTGTCGCACATAAGATATCCCCACCAGAAGATTAGCCAAAAAACTAATTCCATAACCGAATATAGTTGGAATAAATCCAAAAATAGCAAAGAATAAATTATATCTTGAGTCAGTATCGCCTACGCCTTCAATATTTAAAAGACCATATAGGAGATTAAGAAAAAATACAACTAATGGTAAATAAGCAATATAAATTTCCGAGAATTTCAAAGATTTTTTCATAGGAACTCCTGTTTTTAAGGTAATCTCACTCCCCCTTCAGCGCTTCAAATTTCGCTTTCATAGTTGGATTTTTTCGGGTCAATTTTTTTACTGAAACATCTTCCAATTTGTTATTGGCGAGGCGGAGTTGGTTTTCGGATGTGATTAGGAATTTCTTAACCTCTTCCATGCGTTTGATGGCTTTGTCGATTTCATCAATTGCTTTACCAAAGTTGGTTGAAGCAGAGTTGTAGTTTTTAGCAAAAGCTAGTTTAAAGGCATCCAAATCTTCCTCAAAATGTGTAATATCGATATTTTGCTCTCGAACCAAGGCCAACTCCTGCTTGTATTTTAGGGAATTAAGCGCCGCATTGCGCAAGAGCCCGATCAGTTGGATAAAGAACTGTGGACGGACCACATACATCTTTTCATACTCGTGGCTGACATCCACAATCCCTGTGTTAAAGTAGTCGTTATCTGCTTCTAACATGGTCACCAACACAGCATACTCACAGTTCTTTTCCCGACGGTCCTTGTCTAATTCCTTGTAAAAATCGGCATTCTTGTGCTTCTTCTCTGTTCCATCCGCTTCATTTTTCATTTCAAACATGATGGAAATAATTTCCACTCCATTTTCATCACATTCACGGAAGATAAAGTCTCCCTTAGATCCACGCGCAGAGACCTTGTTATCCTTCTCAAAGTAGGCATTTGGAAAGGCAAAACTACGAACCTTGTTAAACTCACTCTCTGCATACTGTTCCAGACTTTCACCGATAGCTTTTGTGGATTGTTGGGCTTTGAAATTCTTATAAAATTCGACTTGCTCACTGGCTGCCTTAAGCTGGGCTTCGTAATTCTGCTTAACAGAAGCCAAAGATAACTCATTTTCCTTTTCTTGCAAGAGGAGCTGATTTTTGACCTGATCACGCTCTCTTTCTAAATCAGAGAGAGTCTTTTGGAGTTGGTTTTCATGCTCTAAACGCAAGGTGGCCAATTGGCTTTCCAAGGCCTGCACTTCCTTTTCCTTTGCTAATAAGGCCTCATGGCTTGTCTGTTCCACTTCTTTCTTAGCTAACTCTTTCTCTATATCAAAGTTTTGGATTTGACTCTGCAGTTGCGCGATTTCTTGGTCTTTTTGAGCCAGTTTAGACTGTTGCTCATTCATGGCCTTTTGCTCAGCCAAGGCCAGCTCCTGCTTCATTCGATCGTGTAATTCCTTATCAAACTCAGCTGTTCTCACTTGGGATAAAAGTTCGGCATACTGACTTTCATTTACTGTAAAGACTTCCCCACAGTTGGGACATTTGATTTCGTTCATAACCTTCCTCTTTCTAGACTTCTGTAACCATTATATCATGCCTGAGGGAAAATCAAAAACAGCGAGTCGAAACCCACTGTTTATATCTGTTACTTTAAATTTTTTCCAAGGCCAAACGCAAATCTTCAATCAAATCCTCTACATTTTCAAGACCGATAGACAAGCGGATTTGGTTTGGTGTGACACCTGCTGCTTCTAGATCTTTTTCTGACAACTGACCGTGAGTGGTTGTCGCAGGATGGACAACAAGAGATTTGGCATCTGCCACGTTTGCAAGGTCAGAGAAGATTTCCAAATTATCAATTACCTCGCGAGCTTCTGCCTCTCCGCCTTTAACATGGAAGGTAAAGATTGAACCAACACCTTTTGGCAAATATTTCTCAGCCAAGGCATGATATGGACTGTCAGCTAGTTTTGGATAATTTACCTTCTCTACCTTAGGATGATTTACAAGGAAATCAACAATTTTCTCTGCATTTTGCACGTGACGTTCCACACGAAGAGAGAGAGTTTCAAGCCCTTGAAGCAAGAGAAAGGCATTAAATGGCGACAAGGCAGCACCTGTATCACGAAGCAATTGAACACGAACAGCGATAATAAAGGCTGCCGCACCCACATCACGAGTATAGCTCAAGTTATGGTAACTTGGGTCTTCCTCAACAAATTGAGGGAATTTCCCTGAAGCCTCCCAGTCAAAACGACCACTATCAACAATCACTCCACCAATAGTCGTACCATGCCCACCGATAAACTTAGTTGCTGAGTGAATGGAAATATCTACACCGTGAGAGAAGACGTTAATCAAATATGGTGTGGCAAAAGTGTTGTCCGAAACGAGAGGAATCTTGTGTTTATGCGCAATCTCAGCCAATTTTTCTAAGTCAGGAATGTTAATTAAGGGGTTCCCCAAGGTTTCAATCAAGACAAGTTTGGTATTGTCACCGATAGCTGCTTCCACTTCCTCCAAATTATCCACATCCACAAAGGTTGTTGTGATTCCATAACGAGGAAGGGTTTCTTTCAAGAGATTGAAAGTACCACCGTAAATAGTTGACGCAGCCACCACATGGTCACCTGCGTGAGCAAGCGCCAAAATAGTGTAGGTTACAGCAGCCATACCTGATGCTGTCGCTAGTGCTCCAACACCACCTTCAAGAGCTGCGATTCTTTCTTCAAATGCCGCTGTTGTAGGGTTGGTAATACGAGTATAGATATTGCCAGGTTTTCTCAAAGCAAACAAATCGGCACCTTCTTGCGTGTCATCAAAAACAAAGGATGTTGTTTGATAAATCGGTACTGCACGGGATTTAGTCGCTGGATCAACTACTTGCCCAGCATGTAATTGTAGGGTTTCAAATTTAAAATCACGAGTCATATGACGACCTCCAAATAGCTTCATTAGGGATATTGTATCATCTTGTGCTAGTCTTTTCCAATACCGTTTTTCTATATTTTGATATAAGGAACAACTATGACTAGTCTTACACATCAAACAAAAAAGCACGATTAACTCGTGCCCGTTTTTTAATCGACATAAGTATCTTCGTTTTTATTGAGGAAGGCGTAAGGCAAGCCCATCAAGAGACCTCCTCCGATAAAGTTTCCGACAAAGGTTACACCCCAGTGACGAAGAATATTAGGTATGTCAAAGTTAGCAATTGAATCTGCTGCAACACTGAACTTAACAATCGCAAAAGAAGCAAAGTTCGCAGCAATGTGTTCGTTTGTTAAGAATACAAACATGTAAATTGCTGATAAGACAAGCCAAAGTTTGGCTCCACCATCTTTCACCAAAACAAATGAAAGAATGGCAATGTTTACAAAGATATTGGCTAAAATACCTTCAAGTAAGACTAGCTCATTGGAACGACCTAACTTCATCTCTACAACCCCTGAAATGAAGCTATCATGTGTTAGATTTGCATAGGCTGCTGAGTGGGCAAAGCCCCAACCTGCTATCAAAGCTCCGATAAGGTTGAACAAGGTACAGTAAAGTAAAATCTCAGCTGTTTTTCTCCAAGAGATTTTTTTCAAGAAACTACCAGCTGTCAAAAACATCATATTCGAAGTTACCAGCTCAGCATTCAAGAAAACAATGTAGGCTAATCCCCAAGCAAAAACGAATGGGAAAAGGAAACGTCCACTACCTGGTGCGATCTTATTAATCAAATCAGCTCCAACTGCGCCCGCAGCCGTACTAAATGTTAGAAAAGCACCTGCAAACATGGAACGAATCGCATATTTAAACTTACTTTGGCTATAAAGACTTTCTTTCTTCTTACAAGCAAATTCAATCTTTGAAATAAATTCTGAAGAGACCATAAAAAAACTCCTAAACTTTTATTTGTGATAATTATAACATAATTCTTGTTTTCTAGAAAGCGTTTTCTGTAAAATTCTAAAATATTTATCTCAAAAATCTTTTTCATAAGCCTTCCCGTCCTTTTTCATAAGAACTATTTTGATTCTATTTGTTCATATAAAAAACCAGTGAAATAGCACTTCACTGGTTCATTCATTCTTAATAACGTTGTCTATACGGTTGATTAAAGGCCTTCAAAATATCCTCAGAAGTCTCAGAATAAGCTTTTGATTCTTTAAAGATTCCTTTGACGATTATACGCTCGGTCGCATTATAATCAACACAGGTAACCAAAGTAATCTCTTTTACGCCATCACGATCTTCGATTTCATCTACACGGTCTGGTGTAACACGTTTTACTTCTGTAATCTCATAAGTATAAACTTTATCCTTATCCGTCAGGTAAATTTTCATACCTGCTTTGGCATTGACCAAAGGCGAGAAGAGCATTTGACTGGCATTTTCAGCAGTAAAGATATGGTGACTGGCTAGAGAATAGTTGCCTTCTCCCATTTTTTGGTCTGGTTTCATGGTCCCTGCTCCGTAGAACAAGTTTACATTATCCAACCCTTTGAAAATAGGGAGGTTAATCTCTACTTCGGGAATAGCAATACCTCCAATAACGGGAAGTTTCTGAGCATCCCATTGTGAAGCCAATACAGCTTCGGATGAAATAGACTTAACAGAGTCAAAATCAAAATTCCCTTCGGTTTTTAGATTTTCATCTATATTTTCCTTAGTGACTTGATTGACTTGGTATTTATTGGTATTCCAGACCAAAAAGATATCGCGAATCTTTGAATTAAAAATTAAAGCTAGCGATAAAAGAATTAAGAAACCCGCTAAAATATTGATAAATAGATTTCTGCGCTTGTTTTTCTTACTCTTTTTATTTTTCGTTTTTTTATGAGACATTATGCTTCACCTTCTGTTTCAATTTCAGTCCCAACTTCTTCTTTTTCTGCCGCAGCAACCGTTGTAAAGGTCACAATCTTAGCATCCTGATCTAGACGCATCACCTTAACTCCCATAGTTGAGCGTCCAGTTTGTGAAATATTGGCAACATTTGTACGGATCATGACACCTGTATCTGTGATAATCATCAGGTCTTCATCTCCTTTAACAGTAAGGAGACCTGCCAGAGGACCATTCTTCTCAGCAACATTGGCAGTCTTCATCCCTTTACCACCACGGCCCTTAGTAGGATATTCAGTAGCAAGTGTACGTTTACCATATCCTTTTTCAGTGATGATAAGAACTTCGTCTTGGTTTGTAATCACGCTAGCACCAACTACTGTGTCACCCTCACGAAGATTGACTCCTCGGACACCTGTCGCAATACGGCTCATGCCACGAACAGCTGATTGATTAAAGCGAACAGCATAACCAAACTTGGTACCAATGATGATATCGGTATCTTCTTCTGTCAGCAAGACATTGATTAATTCATCCTCATCCTTGAGATTCAAGGCTTTAAGTCCATTTTGACGAATATTAGCGAACTCTTTAACACTGGTTCTCTTCACAATACCATGACGAGTTGTAAAGAAGAGATAGGCGTCATCACTACGTTCAGACTCAACGTTGATGATGGTCTGAATACTCTCACCTTCGTCCAACTTCAAAAGATTGACAACTGGCAAGCCCTTAGCTGTACGACCATATTCAGGGATTTCATAACCTTTTAGTCGGTATACGCGTCCTTTATTAGTAAAGAAGAGCAAATGATCATGGGTGCTGGTTGAAACCAACTCACGCACAAAGTCATCATCCTTAACTCCCGTACCTTGAACTCCACGGCCACCACGTTTTTGAGCAGTAAACTCACCTTGGTCCAAACGTTTGATATAGCCCTTGTTAGATAGGGTAATCAAGACATCCGTTTCTTCAATCAAATCTTCATCTTCAAGAGTTAAGACTTCTCCGATCATCAACTCCGTACGACGCTTGTCACCAAACTTGCGTTTGACTTCGTCCAATTCTTCTTTGATAATTTGCGCCACACGCTCAGGTTTGGCAAGAATATCAGCCAAATCTGCAATCAAGGCAATCAATTCATCATATTCAGACTGAATCTTATCACGTTCCAATCCTGTCAAACGACGAAGACGCATATCAAGGATAGCTTGACTTTGACGTTCAGAAAGCTTGAACTTGTTCATCAACTCAGCTTGCGCTTCCGCATCTGTTTCACTGGCACGAATGATACGAATCACTTCGTCGATATGGTCAAGTGCAATTAAAAGACCTTCTAAGATGTGCGCACGCGCTTCTGCTTTTTCCTTGTCAAAACGAGTACGACGAACAACCACTTCTTTTTGGTGCTCGATATAAGCATCCAAAATTTGACGAAGGGACAAGATTTTTGGCACGCCATTTTGAATCGCCAACATGTTGAAACCAAAGTTGGTTTGCATCTGGGTCATCTTGAAGAGGTTGTTAAGGATAACGTTGGCAGACGCGTCGCGTTTAACCTCGATTACAAAGCGGACGCCTTCACGGTTGGACTCATCACGTACGGCTGTAATGCCCTCAATTCGTTTTTCCTGAACCAAGCGAACAATATGCTCATGTACCTTGGTTTTATTAACCATATAAGGGAATTCTGTTACAACGATGCGCTCACGACCCGTCTTAGTGGTTTCAATCTCTGTACGAGAACGAAGGACAATGGAACCTTTACCAGTCTCATAAGCCTTATGGATACCTGATTTCCCCATGACAAGAGCACCAGTCGGAAAATCTGGACCAGGCAAGACTTCCATCAAGTCCTTAGTCGTCACTTCAGGATTATCCATAACCAACTTCACTGCATCAATGGTTTCACCCAAGTTGTGAGGTGGAATATTGGTTGCCATCCCAACAGCGATACCAGTTGCCCCATTGACCAAAAGGTTTGGAAAACGAGCTGGCAAAACCAAGGGTTCACGTTCGTTAGCATCGTAGTTATCTACGAAATCAACTGTGTTTTTATTGATGTCACGAAGCATTTCCAGAGCAATCTTGCTCATACGTGCCTCAGTGTACCGCTGCGCGGCAGCACCGTCCCCGTCCATAGAACCAAAGTTTCCATGCCCATCAACAAGCATGTAACGGTAGCTCCACCACTGAGCCATACGAACCATGGCTTCGTAAATAGAGGAATCACCATGTGGGTGGTATTTACCCATAACATCCCCTGTAATACGGGCTGACTTTTTATGAGGTTTATCTGGTGTAACACCTAGTTCATTCATTCCGTATAGAATACGACGGTGAACAGGTTTTAAGCCATCTCGAACATCAGGAAGGGCCCGCGCAACGATAACGCTCATGGCGTAGTCGATAAAGCTGGTCTTCATCTCCTTTGTCAGATTGACATTCACTAAATTTCTATCCTGCATTCATAAATGCCTCATTTCACTATTAGTAATTAGATATATTATACCATAATTTGTCCTTCATTTCAGTCTTTGAAAACCACTAAAACGTTTACATCGATAACCGAATAGAATATTCGTGACAAAGCTTTTCAAAAGTGATAGAATGAAATTGTCTGGGGATTCCCCTAAAAAAAATGAAGGAGATGTTTAGATAATGACTTCAACTAAACAACACAAAAAAGTGATCCTTGTTGGTGACGGTGCCGTAGGTTCATCTTATGCTTTCGCACTTGTTAACCAAGGAATTGCACAAGAGCTTGGAATTATCGAAATTCCACAATTACACGAAAAAGCTGTTGGTGATGCGCTTGACCTTAGCCACGCCCTTGCCTTCACTTCACCTAAAAAAATCTACGCTGCTCAATACTCTGACTGTGCAGACGCTGACCTTGTTGTTATCACTGCAGGTGCTCCTCAAAAACCAGGCGAAACTCGTCTTGACCTTGTAGGTAAAAACTTGGCTATCAACAAATCAATTGTAACACAAGTTGTTGAATCAGGTTTTGATGGTATCTTCCTTGTTGCAGCTAACCCAGTTGACGTTTTGACTTACTCAACTTGGAAATTCTCTGGATTCCCTAAAGAACGTGTTATCGGTTCAGGTACTTCACTTGACTCAGCACGTTTCCGTCAAGCACTTGCTGAAAAATTGGATGTTGATGCTCGTTCAGTTCACGCCTACATCATGGGTGAACACGGAGATTCTGAATTTGCGGTTTGGTCACACGCCAACATCGCTGGTGTAAACCTTGAAGAATTCCTTAAAGACACTCAAAACGTTCAAGAAGCTGAATTGATTGAATTGTTCGAAGGTGTTCGTGACGCTGCCTACACAATCATCAACAAAAAAGGAGCTACATACTACGGTATCGCTGTAGCGCTTGCTCGTATCACAAAAGCAATCCTTGATGACGAAAATGCAGTACTTCCACTTTCAGTCTTCCAAGAAGGTCAATACGGTGTTAAAAACGTCTTTATCGGTCAACCAGCTGTTGTTGGTGCTCACGGTATCGTTCGTCCAGTAAACATTCCATTGAATGATGCTGAAACTCAAAAAATGCAAGCATCTGCTAAAGAATTGCAAGCTATCATTGATGAAGCATGGAAAAACCCTGAATTCCAAGCAGCTTCTAAAAACTAATGAAAAGAAGGTTCTCAAACATGGGAACCTTTTTCTTTTTGCAAAGAATCATAACATCAACTTCTCAAATAAACAAAAAAAGCCTATCGACCAAACAATGAAGCTTGATACAATAGGCTTTTTGAAAATTCATTATTTAACAGCGTCTTTAAGAGCTTTACCAGCTTTGAATGCTGGAACTTTAG
Organism: Streptococcus oralis; assembly: GCA_905372585.1. Taxonomy (GTDB): domain Bacteria; phylum Bacillota; class Bacilli; order Lactobacillales; family Streptococcaceae; genus Streptococcus; species Streptococcus oralis_CJ. Next base: position 17,728 of record CAJPPL010000008.1, on the reverse strand, counting down.
AAGCTGCGATTTTGATTTCTTTACCAGTTTGTGGGTTGCGACCTTTACGTGCAGCACGCTCACGAACTTCAAAGTTACCGAAACCGATCAATTGAACTTTTTCACCAGCTGCAAGGTATTCAGTTACTGCTGCAAATACAGCGTCAACTGCTGCTGCTGAATCTTTCTTAGTCAATTCTGTAGCTTCTGCTACTTTAGCGATCAAATCTTGTTTGTTTGCCATGTTAACAAATCCTCCAAATAATTTCTAATTAACAAATATAATCATATCCTAAAATCGGCTATAGGTCAAGTCAAAAACACTATTTTGACCATTTTTTCTCTATTTTTTTAGGAATTGTAGCGAATTAGAATCGCCCAAGCATTCTCTCCAGTATGAGTTTGAATAATAGAGCCAGTTTCCAATACAGAGATTGGCTTCTCAACATAAGGTTGCAATAATGCCCTCATCTCATTCGCCCATTCGTTCGTTCCAGCATAGGAAATTCCAATTTCTGCAACTGATTTTTGGGAAAGAGTATTGGTTAATTCCTCAAGCCACTTTTTGAAAGTTTTCGCTCCACGTCCTTTGGCGATTGGTTGGAGTTCGTGGTTTTTCATCTGCATTACTACACGAATATTCAAGAGTGAGCTTAGTAATCCTGTCACACGTCCAATACGACCACCCTTAACTAAGTTTTCTAGCGTCGAAACACCGATATAGAGTTCTGTATGATTTTTGACGTCCTCTACATGAGCTAGAATCGTTTCTAAATCTTTACCTTCTTTAGCAAGTTTTGCGGCTTCAACAACTTGGAACTTCATCGCTTGATCTGTAAAGGAACTATCAATAACTGTTACATCAGCAGTTGAGAGACTTGCCCCTTGGCGAGCAGCTTCCACAGTTCCAGACAAGGCATGGGACATGTGAATGGCGATAATTTGACTGCCATCTTTACCTAGTTCTTCAAAGACCTCAGCAAACACTCCTACAGGGGGCTGGCTTGTTTTAGGCAGATTCTTACTTTGTTGCATAAGATGAAGGAATTCTCCCTCTTTCAAATCTGCATCCGAATAAAGCACACTATCAATCATAACTGATAGAGGAACAACGGTGATATTTAATTCTTTAACTACTTCTGGTTCGATAGTAACAGAAGAGTCCGTTACAATTTTTACTTGTGTCATAATTCAATCTTTCTATTCTTCTCGATAGGATTGGGATTTTCTCCTTTATTATATCAAAAAAATGATAAAAAATCATAAGTGATCCGATGAAAAGAACTGAATTTTTGGTATAATCTATCTATAGAAAAGTGAGGAACAGCTATGATTCGAAAACTTCAACCGATTATTACCATTATTTTGGGAGCTGCTATCTATGCCTTCGGTCTTACCTACTTTGTTGTTCCTTATCATTTATTTGAGGGTGGGGCGACAGGTATTACCTTGATTACCTACTATCTCTTTAAGATTCCTGTCTCATTGATGAACCTCTTGATTAATATCCCTTTATTTATCCTGGCTTGGAAGATATTTGGACCTAAGACCCTCTACTCCAGCCTTCTAGGATCTATTTCACTTTCCGTTTGGCTAGCAATCTTTGAGCGCATTCCTTTGCACATCGACTTGCAAGGGGATCTCATCATTGTCGCTTTAGTCTCAGGTGTCTTACTAGGGGTTGGTTTAGGAATTATCTTTAATGCTGGTGGAACCACTGGTGGCTCTGATATCGTTGCCCGTATCCTCAACAAATACACCAATATTTCGATTGGTAAATTGCTCTTTGGGATTGACTTTTTTATCCTAATGTTGATTTTGATTATCTTCCAGGACCTTCGTCTGGTCACCTATACCCTCTTATTTGACTTTATCATCGCTCGTGTTATCGACTTGATAGGCGAAGGAGGTTATGCTGGTAAAGGATTTATGATTATTACCCAATATCCTGATCAATTGGCCAAAGAGATTAACGATGAACTCGGACGTGGCGTTACCTTTATATCTGGTCAAGGCTACTACAGCAAAAAGGATTTAAAAATTATCTACTGTATCGTCGGTCGAAACGAAATCGTAAAAATGAAAGATATGATTCACAAAATCGATCCTCAAGCCTTTATCACCATCACTGAGGCTCATGAAATTCTGGGTGAAGGATTCACTTATGTGAAAGATTAAAAAAGCTGGGAATTCCCAGCTTTTATTCTTCTTCTGCGAGGGTTGAATGGCGGAACCCGTAAGTAAAGTAAATGACTAGACCAACTACAAGAGCGATGCTAAAGGCAATCCAGGTATCTAGACTATATTGAAGCATAAAGGAAACACAGATAAGAATGGAAAGAATTGGCAAAAGTGGCACCAAGGGTGTTTTAAACTCTCCCTCTTTTGGCATACCCTTATCCTTTCTGAGTTTTATTATTCCGTAGGCTAGCAAAATGAGATAAGCTAGCGTACAGATATTTAAGAAGGCTGCAATACTGGCTAGAGGAAAGACTCCTGCAGCAATGGCTGAAGCAACTCCTGTTAAAAGGGTCGCATTTTTAGGAACGCGACTAGTCTTGCTTAATTGTTTGAAACTTTGAGGTAAAAGTCCATCACGCGCTAAGCTATAAATCATCCGAGATAAAGCATAAGTCATAGAGATACATACGGTTATCAGGGTTAGAATGGCTACAAGCGAAACATAATTTGCTGCCCAGCCGATACCAATACTCCGTAATGAAAATGCTACTGCATCGTCCACATTGAGCTTACTGTAGTGAACAATCCCTGTCAATACTAAGGTTACTAAGGCATAGAGAATGGTGACGATTGTTAGAGAAAGCACGATTCCGCGAGGAATATTTTTTTGCGGACTTTGAATTTCATCAACTGCCATGGAAATTGACTCAAATCCGAGAAATCCAAAGAACATCAAAGATGCGCCCGCCATAATCCCTGTACTTCCACCATATAGTTGACCAAAACCAAAGGGAGCAAAATTCGCCCAATTTTCAGGCTTGATGTACCAAATACCAACTAGGATAAATAAGGCGAGAGCTGAGAATTTCAAGACCACTAAAAGCGAATTAAATCTCAAAGCTGCCTTAGAATTTAATAAAACCAATCCCGTTACCAAAGTAAGTACTAAAATAGGCAGAAGATCGATATAGGTGCCTTGTTCAGGGTTAAAGGTTCCATTCAAGGCTTGGGGCATGGAGATACCATAATTACTGAGCAATCCCTTAAAGTAAGCTGCCCAGCCAGACGCCACACCTGAAACAGCCGTCATGAATTCCATGATTGTCAGCCAGCCAGCAATCCAGGCTGGCAATTCTCCTAGAATCGCATAGAGGTAACTATAAGCACCACCAGTAGCAGGCACACGAGAGGCAAATTCTGCAAAAAAGAGAGCTGATAGAGAAACACACAGGGCAGAAATCACAATGGAAATCACTAGTGATGGACCAGCTAGGGTAGCCGCTGCTGTTCCTGTAATGGTGAAAATCCCCGTCCCCACCATAGCACCAATCCCTAGAAGAATCAAATCCCACAATTTCAAATGGCGATGCATCTCTGTCTGTCTCAGACTAACATCCTTGGTTCTAAAAATATTCATACTTCATCTCCACTAAATGTAATTGTTTTATTTTACCATATAAAAACAGTTTTGTGAATATTTATTAGGTTCTTTTTTGAAAAAAATTCTGATCAGAAAGGATTCCTGTTCAGAATTTGCATTTTTACCCAGTAATTCTTTCAATTAGTTACTCATCAAGCGATTAAGCTCAACAGTATACTCCATTGAAAGTTTTTTGGGGATTTGGGATTTTTTAAACTTCAAAGTAAGGGAAGGGACGGTCACTATCTAAAGGACGATTTGGAACTTCTTGTTCCAAAATAGCGCGCCAACCAGATACCAATTCTTCAAAAGTCAATTGCGCTTCTGGAGAAGCTGTTGTCAGCTTCCGTCCAAACCAAGCCATGGTTGCAGTTTCAAACTGAAGCATAGCGTACTGGATTACTGGTACATTTGCCTCTTCATAATTCTCATTTACTGCACGTGCCACACCTGGTGCTTGTGGAAGGAGTTGATTGCTGATTTTATCAATAACAGTCTCATCCATCTCTCTCCATGAAAGAAGTTGACCATTTACCTGATAAAAGAGCTCAAAGGTTTCTTGATTTTCCTTGAAATTAGCAAGAACAAAAGCGCGTTCTACCGACTCAGGACCACCAGCAGCTTTTACAGCATTTATCAAGAGGTTTTGTTCCATTTGTCGCCAATAATCATCTGCTTCTTCTGCTAAATCAACTGTAAAAGGTGGAACAATTTCCTCGACAGGAATTTCACCTTTATTCGCTTTTTCAACATTACCAAATAATTTTTTTAAGAATCCCATTTGCTTCTCCTTTTGGGTTTTATCCGACAGATCCTTCCATTTCATAGCTAATCAAGCGGTTCAGCTCAACTGCGTATTCCATTGGAAGTTCTTTTGTGAAGGGTTCTACAAATCCCATAACGATCATCTCAGTAGCTTCAGATTCTGACAAACCACGACTCATGAGGTAGTATAGTTGTTCTTCTGAAATCTTAGATACCTTGGCTTCGTGCTCCAAAGCAACTTGAGAGTTGTGAATTTCATTAAATGGAATGGTATCTGACGCTGATAAGTCATCCATGATAATGGTATCACACTCGATGTGAGAAACAGATTTCTTAGAGTTCTTGTTAAAGGTTACTTGTCCACGGTAGTCCACCTTTCCTCCGCCTTTAGCGATGGATTTAGACACGATAGAGGAGCTTGTGTGTGGAGCGTTGTGGATCATCTTGGCACCCGTATCTTGGTGTTGCCCTGCATTGGCAAAGGCAATAGAAAGCATGGTACCACGGGCCCCTTCTCCATCCAGGTAAACAGATGGGTATTTCATGGTTGTTTTGGCACCCAAGTTACCATCGATCCACTCAACAGTCGCATCTTTCAAGGCTTTGGCACGTTTTGTTACCAAGTTATAGACATTATCAGACCAGTTTTGGATGGTTGTATAACGCATATAAGCTCCGTCCAAGGCAAAAATTTCTACAATGGCTGCGTGCAAGCTATTGCTTGAATAAGTTGGTGCTGTACATCCTTCTACGTAGTGGACGCTTGCTCCCTCATCAACGATAATTAAAGTACGTTCGAACTGACCTGTATTTTCGTTATTGATACGGAAGTAGGTTTGAAGTGGAATATCTACCTTGACACCTTTTGGCACGTAGATAAAGGTTCCACCCGACCATACTGCAGAGTTGAGGGCTGCCAACTTGTTATCAGTCGGTGGTACCAACTTCGCAAAGTATTGTTTAAACAAGTCTGGGTATTCCTTGAGGGCAGAATCCGTATCTGTAAAGATAATCCCCAATTTCTGGAACTCTTCCTTCATGTTGTGGTAAACCACTTCTGACTCGTACTGGGCAGAGGCACCTGCTAAATAAGCACGCTCAGCTTCTGGAATTCCGATACGTTCAAAGGTTTCTTTAATTTTCTCAGGAACTTCATCCCAAGAACGGGCTGGTTTATCAGATGGTTTTTGGTAGTAGATCAAGTCATCAAAGTCAATCTCTGACAAGTCTGCTCCCCAGGTTTGCATGGGCATTTTTTTGAAGGTTTCATAAGACTTCAAACGGAATTCTAACATCCACTCAGGTTCTCCCTTAGCAGCTGATAATTCGCGAATGACTTCTTCGTTCAATCCTTTTCCTGTCGATAGGACAGGCTCTACATCGTCATGGAAACCAAATTTATATTCACCAAGGTCAATTGGTTTTGGTTCTACTCTTTCTTCAGCCATAATATCCTTTCTTTCATTCTTCATTTCTACTGATTCATAAGACAAAAGAAACTTGTCTTACTGTTTTTCTTGATCTTCAATTGTTTTCTTAAGGGCGTTCCAAGCTAGGGTCGCACACTTAATCCGTTGCGGGAATTTTGCAACACCTGACAAGAAAGCTGCATCACCGAGTTGGTCTTGGCGTTCATCTTTTTGCCCTTGAACCATTTCAGAAAAAATAGTCGCAAGTTCTAAAACTTCTTGCTTGGTTTTTCCTAAAACGGCATCTGTCATCATACTAGCAGAGGCAGTCGAGATGGTACAACCTGAGTTTAGAAAAGCGATATCTTCCAAACGATCTTCTGCATCAAACTTGACAGATAGGTTGATGACATCGCCACAGGTTGGATTGTTGAGACTGATTTGTTCAGCATCATCCAACTTCCCTTGATGGTGTGGATTTTTCGAATGGTCCGCTACCACTGCCATATAAAGGCTATCTAGTTTAGAAAGTGCCATTGAAAAACTCCTTTGTCTTTTGTAGGGCATCGACTAGCTTGTCACAATCTGCCTTGGTATTGTAGATATAAAAACTTGCACGAGCTGTTGCTGGGACTTCCAAATACTGAAGCAAGGGTTGCGCGCAGTGATGGCCCGCGCGAACAGCCACTCCTTCATAATCAAGTGCTGTAGCTAGATCATGGGGATGAAGATCCCCTAAGTTAAAGGCAATGACACCTGACCGTTGAGCCAAGTCCTGCGAACCATAAATGGTCAAACCTTCAATGGCCTGCAATTTTGGATAGACGTATGCTATCAATTCTTGTTCATGAGCTTCAATGGCATCCATACCAATCTTTTCCAGATAATCCACTGCAGCAGCAAGTCCGATAGCACCTGCCATATTTGGCGTTCCAGCCTCAAATTTCCAAGGCAATTCCTTCCAACTAGCAGATTGCTCATAGACGAAATCAATCATCTCGCCACCAAACTCAACTGGTGACATTTGTTCCAGATACTTTTCTTTACCGTAAAGAACACCAATACCAGTTGGTCCAGCCATCTTGTGACCTGAAAAAGCAAAGAAGTCCACATCCAAGTCCTGGACATCAATCTTCATATGGGGCGTAGACTGAGCACCATCCACCACCATAATAGCTCCAACTTGGTGGGCTAATTGAGTGATTTCTTTGATAGGATTAACCACACCAAGGACATTAGAGGCGTGAGCTAGGGAGACAAACTTGACTTTATCAGTCAATTTAGCGCGCAAGTCATCCATATCCAGAGCTCCGTCCTTGAGATAAACATAGACAAGCTCTGCCCCAGTCTTGCGACAAGCTTCCTGCCATGGAATGATATTGGAATGATGTTCCATTACTGAGATCAAGACCTGGTCTCCCTCAGTCAGGATTTCCTCAGCGAAACGTGCCACCCAGTTAAGACTGGTCGTCGTTCCTCTGGTAAAGAGTACTTCCTTTGTAGAGCTTGCATTGATAAACTTACGAATGGTTTCACGAGCAGCTTCATAAGAAGCTGTTGCTCGCTCAGCCAAGGTATGAACACCACGGTGAACATTGGCATTGTCCTGCTCATAGTAGCGGTTAATCGTTTCAAGAACTGCTAGTGGTTTTTGTGTCGTCGCAGCATTGTCCAGATAGACCAGAGGTTCATCATTAACAATCTGGTCTAAAATTGGAAAATCCTTGCGAATCGCTTCTACATCTAACATAGGCTTCCCCTTAGCGTTTTGACAATTTTTCTTCGATCGTTGCAATCATTTCGTCACGAACTTCTTTGACTGGAATCTCAACAATTACGGAGCCAAGGAAACCACGAACAACCAAACGCTCAGCAGTCGCCTTATCCAAGCCACGGCTCATGAGGTAGTACATATCTTCTGGATCCACCTGACCGATAGAAGCCGCGTGACCTGCAGTTACGTCATTTTCATCAATCAAAAGAATTGGGTTGGCATCAGAACGTGCTTGGTCTGAAAGCATAAGAACACGACTCTCTTGCTGCGCATCTGCTCCCTTGGCACCCTTGATAATGTGTCCAATACCATTGAAGGTCAAAATTGCTTTTTCAAGGATAACCCCATGTTGGAGGATATTTCCGATAGAGTTGCAACCATAGTTAGTCACACGAGTGTCAATCCCTTGAACCTGACGACCACTTGAAAGAGCTACGACTTTAAGGTCAGCATGGCTACCGTTACCAATCAAATCGCTATCAAAGTCAGCAACAACATTTCCTTCGTTCATGACACCGATTGCCCAGTCAATACTTGCATCGTTGCCTAGTTTACCACGACGGCTAATATAGGCAGTGACATTTTCACCTAAACGGTCAATAGCCGCAAATTTCACTTGCGCACCAGAACGAGCAATCACTTCGACCGTGATATTAGCAGTTGCCTTCGCACTACCTTCACCTCGTGACTCTAGACGTTCAAGATAGCTTATTTTAGAGTTTTTACCAGCAATGATAAGGATATGCTTGTTAAATGGCACATCGCTATCGCTGTCTTGGTAGAAAATACCTTCGATTGGTTCTGTAATTTCTACGTTATCTGGAATGTAGAGAACAGCACCACTGTTAAAGTAAGCTGTATGGTAAGCTGCCAACTTGTCGTCATCATACTTAACTGATGACATGAAGAATTCCTCGATAAGTTCTGGAATTTCTTCTAAAGCTGAGTGAAAGTCTGTAAAGACTACTCCTTGTTCAGCCAATTCAACTGGAGTTTGTTCAAAAACAGTCTGCGTTCCTACTTGCACCAACTTCAAGTGATTATCTAGAGCCGTGAAGTCAGGAACATTTGCTGAAGGTTCACTTTCTGTGATGGTTCCATCTCCCAGATTCCAACGGTGAAATTTGACACGCTCAATAACTGGTAATTCCAAACTCTCAATCTTATCAAAAGCTTTTTGACGGAGGTCAGCCAACCAGCTTGGTTCAGCGTGCATTTCTGAAAAAAGTTTAATATTCTCTTTAGTCATTTACTTCTCCTAAAAGATACGAGGGAATTACAATTCTTCCTTGTAGTCATAGCCAAGTTCTTCAGCTAGTTTCGCGTATCCTTCACGTTCCAAGCGTGCAGCCAATTCTGGACCACCAGAAAGGACAACACGACCTTCCATCATCACGTGTACCACGTCTGGCGTGATATAGTTCAAAAGACGTTGGTAGTGAGTGATAATCATAGCACCAAATCCCTCGCCACGCATAGCATTGACACCTTTCGATACAACTTTAAGGGCGTCAATATCAAGACCTGAGTCAATCTCATCCAAAAGGGCAAAAGTTGGTTCCAACATCAAGAGTTGAAGAATTTCATTACGTTTTTTCTCACCACCAGAGAAACCTTCGTTGAGGTAACGCTCTGCCATCTCTTCTTTCATGTTGAGCAATTCCATTTTTTCATCCAGTTTAGTAATGAACTCACGAACCGAAATCTTTTCATCATCTTCTTTACCAGCATTCATGGCTGCACGAAGAAACTCTGCATTGGTAATTCCAGGGATTTCAGATGGGTATTGCATAGCAAGGAAAAGTCCCATACGCGCACGCTCGTCCACTTCCAATTCAAGGATATTTACGCCATCAAACAAGACCTCACCTTTAGTAACTTCATAGTTAGGGTTCCCCATGATAGCGGCAGAAAGAGTCGATTTACCAGTACCATTTGGTCCCATGATAGCTGCGATTTCTCCTGTTTTCAGAGTCAGATTGACCCCTTTCAAAATTTCTTTTCCTTCAATTTCAACGTGAAGATCTTTGATCTCTAATACTGACATGATAGTTCCTTTCTTTTTCTGGCCTACTTCCTTTACCCTTAAAGAAATCACTTACATTTCTCTAAAAATACAAGAAAAGGTCCATAAATATACTCTACTAGTATAACAAAAAAAAGCCTAAAAGGCTTTGATTTTGTTTAGAAGCTAGTGACTAATCCTTGCGGTTTAGGTGCTGATCAATGGCGTCTACTATTTTCCCCATTACATAACTTAACCTAAAATTTCGAAAAAGTAGAATAGCCCAAAAGGCTGCCATGAAATAGCGACCCGTCATCCAAGCTTCATTGAAAAAATAAGTCTCAGCAGCAGTAAATAGTGCTATCACGATAAATTGTTGTCTAGTCATAGGATTATTGTACCATGAAATCCACTTTTAGTCTTCTTCGACCATGACTTTATCAGCCAGAAATTCAAATCCCTCTGGAATCAGGCTATCTTCTTCTACCTCTTGATCTGCTTGAGAAGACTTGTTTTTAGATGAAAATGCTGCACGAACCTCTTTCCATTCCTCAAGGGAAATTGCCAGGATTTCAGGTGAAAATCCAGCCGCTTGGCTAAGAATATTGCCAAACATGGTATTGAGGTTATCCCGTTTCATAGTTTGTCCAGCATTGAAATTAGATTCAAAAGCTAAAATAGCATGGTGTTCGTTGGCCGCAACTGGTTGAGAACCAACAAGCAGAGCCTTATCAGGACCTGCTAAGCTTTCAATCACTTCTCCCCATGCATTCTGGAGGCGAATCAAGTTTTGCCGTGCCAATTCAGGATTTTCAACAGCTTCTTGTAGGATAGCCTGAACTTTATTACGGTCTACTCGATAGACAGTCTTGGAAGTGGTTGGACGGCTAGGGACTGGCGTCACTTGTTTAGGAACTGTTCCAACATTAGCAAGTTCTTGCTTGAGACGAGCGACTTCCTGTCTCAGTGCAGAAATTTCACTTTCGACAGCTCCTGAAAGCACTGGTTCAGGCTTAATCTCCGCTAAACGAATAGTCATCATCTCAGCATAAATCTTAGGTTGTAGGCTTGCTTTCATATCCGCCAAGCTCACAGTCGCTATTCGAATCATTTCAAAGAGACTTTCCTGAGAAAGAGCTAGATTGTCCATAAAAACTGGACTATGATGAGTATTTTCGCCACCTGTCTGAACAACTAGTAGATCACGCAAGTACTGTAAAAGATCCGTCACAAAACGAGTCATGCTCTTGCCATTTTCAAACAAAAGATTCAAAGAATCAAGAGCTTTTGAAACATCCTGCTGAGACAAGGCGGCTACATAGTCATCAAGCGCTGATAGACTAATGGTGCCTGTAATCTCCTCAGAGATAGCTGTAGTTAAAGCATTCCCTTGAGTCAAACTCAAGGCTTGGTCCAGAATAGACAAGGCATCCCGCATTCCACCTTCAGCTCGTCTGGCAATAATTTCTACAGCATCTGGTTCAGAACTGATATTTTCTTTTTCTAAAATATGATGAATATGTGCCGTGATATCTTGCGTTCGAATCGACTTAAACTCAAAACGTTGGACACGCGATAAAATAGTTGCTGGAATCTTGTGCAATTCAGTGGTCGCCAAGATAAAGACAACATTTTGAGTTGGTTCTTCTAGCGTCTTTAAAAGCGCATTAAAAGCTCCTGTAGATAGCATATGAACCTCGTCTATGATATAGACCTTATAACGTGCCAAACTAGGTGCATAGGTGGATTTATCACGAATTTCTCGGATTTCATCAACTCCGTTATTCGAAGCTGCATCCATTTCGATAACATCTTCTAAGCTACCTTCTGTCACAGCCTGACAGATATAGCAGTTATTACATGGTTCTCCGTCCACTTGGTTCGGACAGTTCATAGCCTTGGCAAAAATCTTGGCTACACTGGTCTTCCCAGTTCCACGAGGTCCTGAGAAAAGATAAGCATGACTAATCTTTTCCTGCTCGACCGCTTGTTTTAGGGTTTTAGCCACAACCTCTTGGCCTACCAGTTGTGAAAAAGTCTGGCTTCTATATTTTCGATAAAGTGCTTGATACATTAGGCTTTCTCCTCAAACATCGTAAAGTCCCATTCTGTCTTCTCAAGCAAAATAGCGACAAATTGTTCCAAGTAATCACGGTCAACGGCATTGTAATCATCAATAAGTGAAGAATCTAGGTCTAAGACACCCAGCAATCGACCATTCTTGAGCATGGGAACCACGATTTCACTCTTTGCCATACTATCACAAGAAATGTAGTTTGGATAGGTGCTCACATCGCCAACCAAAACAGTCTCTTGAAACTCAGCAGCTTCTCCACACACGCCTTTCCCAAGCGGAATGCGAATACAAGAAACACCACCCTGAAAAGGCCCTAAAACCAACTCGCTACCATCAAACAGATAAAATCCTGCAAATACAGTATTCGGAAAGCGAGATTTTAGGAGGGCACTAGCATTCGAAAGATTGGCAAGAACATTGCTCTCACCTTCAAGTAAATAAGAGAGTTCCTCATTTAAAAATTGATATTGTGATTGTTTTTCTGAATCTAACATAGAACTATTATATCAAAAATGAGAAAGAGACAAAAGAAAAATCCCTTGTTTTAAACAAAGGATTTTGTGATTATCAATTTGATTAAAGTTCGATATCACCGAACAAATCAGCCATTGAGAATCCTGTTTGTGTTTCTGGAAGTTCGAAATCACGTTTTTCTTGACGTTTTGGACGACGTGGACGAGCAGCACGTTTTTCTTCTTTTTGTCCTTCTTCTTGAGCTGGACGTTCTTCAAGAGCTTTGATAGAAAGAGATACGCGTTCTGCGTCAGCGTTAACATCAAGTACTTTAACAGTAACTTCTTGACCAACAGTAAGAGCTTCTTTTGGATTTTCGATACGTTTGTGTGAAATTTGTGATACATGAACAAGTCCATCGATACCTGGCAATACTTCAACAAATGCACCGAAGTCAGTCAAACGTTTAACTGTTCCTTCTACTACATCACCTTTAGCCAATTTTTGCTCAACGCCATCCCATGGTCCAGGTGTTGTTGCTTTAAGTGAAAGTGATACGCGTCCTTCTTCTTCGTTAAGATCAAGGATCTTCACTTCGATTTCTTCATCAACAGTTACAACTGATTTAGGTGATACGTTACGTTCGTGTGACAATTCAGTCAAGTGAACCAATCCATCAACTCCACCAAGGTCGATGAAAGCACCAAAGCTAGTGATACGAGCAACTTTACCAGTTACGACATCACCAACAGCCAATTTACCGAATACTTCAGCACGAGCTGCTGCAGTAGCTGCTTCAACAACTTCACGACGTGAAAGGATGAAACGGTTTTCTTTAGGATCAACTTCTTTGATTTTAGCATCAAATTCTTGGCCTACGAAACGCTCAGTGTTACGTACGAAACGAGTATCCAACATTGAAGCTGGGATAAATCCACGAACACCTTCAAATTCTACTGCAAGTCCACCTTTAACGGCACGAGTTCCTTTAACAGTAACAACTTCTTCTTCGCGTCCTACAAGTTTGTCCCATGCTTTGCGAGCTTCAAGGCGTTTTTTAGATACAAGGTATGTAACTGTATCAGTATCTTTACCAACTACTTGACGAAGTACAAGAACATCCAATACTTCTCCTACTTTCACAAAGTCATTGATATCTGCATCGCGATCGTTTGTCAATTCGCGAAGAGTCAAGACACCTTCAACACCAGTCCCAGAGATTGCAACGTTAGCTTGAGTCGCATCAACTGTCAATACTTCAGCACTAACAACATCACCAGGCTCAACTTGGCTAACGCTATTTAGCAAATCTTCAAATTCGTTCATCTAAAAAATCCTCCAACAATCAAGTTTTTCCAAACTTGACATACTTATAATTTTTTTCCTAAGCACCCGCAAAGACATGTTCATATCGTTCACGTCTTTCAATTATAAAAATAAAATACCCTAAGATATTTTTCTTTTTATCTTGAATTTATTACCTAAGAACTGGGGTAGCTGGATTCGAACCAACGCATGAGGGAGTCAAAGTCCCTTGCCTTACCGCTTGGCTATACCCCATTGATAAATGGAGAGAGAGGGATTCGAACCCCCGAACCCGAAGGAGCGGATTTACAGTCCGCCGCGTTTAGCCTCTTCGCTATCTCTCCAATGTTTAACGAGAACTATTATATCATGAAATTTTCAATAAAACAAGTATTATTTTGTCAAATTATAGTTTTCAATCAAAATTTCCACAGCTTTTTCAAGTTTTTTATAAAAACTATCGACATTTCCATTCTTTATGATGGCAAATTGGTTATCTAATTCGGCAATTTCTCCAATGACCTTTTTCCCGATCGTCAAAACGTATCCTTCATAGCTGTCTTTTCCAACAGTCACTTTTGCATCTGTTAATTGGATTTCAATTTTCTTATCTTTTTTACTCATACTGTACCTCTTTTCACTTTTTCTATTGTACAAGAAAAAGCTAAAACTAGCAAGAAAAAACTCCATTTCAGCTATTACAACTGCTATGGAGCTCTTCTTTATTTCATATCTTTTAGTCCACTTTGACAATCCATCCCTCTGGTGCTTCCACATCACCAAATTGGATACCAGTCAATTCATCATAGAGTTTACGTGTAACAGGACCTACTTCTGTTTCACTATAGAAAACATGGAAATCATCACCATGTTGGATGCCTCCAATTGGCGAAATAACCGCTGCTGTTCCACAAGCACCTGCCTCTACAAAACGCTCCAAATTATCGATTGGGACATCACCTTCAATCGGAGTCAAGCCCAAGCGATGTTCTGCCAAGTAAAGCAAAGAATACTTGGTAATAGATGGTAAGATAGATGGACTCAATGGCGTAACAAATTCATTGTCTGCCGTGATTCCAAAGAAGTTGGCTGATCCGACTTCTTCAATCTTTGTATGTGTAGATGGGTCTAGGTAGATAACATCTGAAAATTGGCGTGACTTGGCCATCTTACCTGGAAGGAGACTAGCAGCATAGTTTCCACCTACCTTGGCCGCACCTGTACCATTCGGAGCTGCACGGTCGTATTCATCCTGAATCAAGAAGTTGGTTGGAACTAAACCACCTTTAAAATAGTTACCAACCGGCATAGCAAAGATGGTGAAAATATACTCTTCTGCTGGTTTTACCCCAATAATATCCCCAACACCAATCAACAGCGGACGAAGATAAAGAGTTCCACCTGTTCCATATGGTGGGACGTATTCTTCATTTGCACGCACAACTGCTTTACAAGCTTCTACAAACATTTCTGTCGGAACTTGTGGCATCAAAAGACGGTCACAAGTACGTTGCAAACGCTTAGCATTTTCGTCAGGACGGAACAATTGAACACTGTCGTCCTTGGTACGATAGGCTTTCAATCCCTCAAATGCTTGCTGTCCATAGTGGAGACTTGGAGAAGACTCTGAAATATGCAAGGTTGCATCCTCTGTCAATTCTCCTTGATCCCATTGACCATTTTTGTAGTGAGCGATATAACGGTAAGGTAGTTTCATATAAGCAAATCCAAGGTTTTCCCAATCAATTGCAACTGTCATGTGTTTCTCCTTTATACTATTCAAACTATGTGTTCTATTCTACACTTTTCTAGTAAAATTTCAAGTATTATTTGTAATTTTCTGAAAATTTTTTCAACATAAAGAAATCAGCCCTCTGGACTGATTTTTTTATGAATTCGCTTTATCCTCTTTAAAGATTTCTTTGAGGTAAGCATCGAAAACTTCCTCATCTGAAATGGTGTCTGAAATAAAGCTTCCATTGCTAGTACGTTCTGACAAGTTCAAATCTTGCAATTGACTCTCATAGATTGTTCCCTTATTAGATTGGACAAGCAGTGTTTGGTCGTTTTCTTCTACTTCTGTACTAAAGAGATCACCAACGAAGCCTTGCTCAGAAACCGCTCCTGCCAAGAAGACGCGGTGTGGTTTATTTTTTAGCTCACGCAAGACCTGTAGACCTCGTTTGGCACGGCTGGTTTCTGGAATTTCCTCAATGGAAACACGTTTCAAACTTCCACGCTGAGTCAAGAGGTAGAAGGATGAGGTGTTACAGATAAAGCCAGCCTGAAGTGTATCATCTACTTTCAGGTTCATAGCCTTGACACCTGCAGCCTTGGCACCAACAACCGGAACCTCTTCGATGTTGAAACGAAGGGCATAGCCGTTTTGACTAATCAAAAGAACATCATCTAGTTTAATCGGAGCCACTGCTACAATTTGGTCTGTCTCGTCTTTGAGCTTAGCATACTTGACAGACTTCGACTTGTAGGTCCGCCATGGAGAGAATTCTTTGCGTTCTACACGTTTGATTTGACCAAGACGAGTCGCTGCAAAATAAGTTGTCGCATCATCAAACTGATCCACGACTTCTGCATAGAGTATTTCTTCGTTAGTTTCAAAGTTTGTAATGGTCTGGCTCAGATGCTCTCCGATATCCTTCCAACGAATATCTGCCAATTCATGGATTGGTCGATAAATGACATTTCCAAGAGTAGTGAACATCAAGAGGTGCTGGGTTGTCTTGGCAGTTTGTACAAAGATCAAACGATCATCATCACGCTTGCCAATTTCTTCCAGAGTAGATGCCGCAAAGGAACGTGGGCTAGTACGCTTGATATAGCCTGCCTTAGTTACGCTGACATAGGTATCTTCCTCGGCAATCAAACTAGCTGTGTCAATCTCGATTGCTTTCGCAGTATCTTCCAAAGTACTCAAACGTGGTGTCGCAAATTTCTTCTTGACCTCACGAAGTTCTTTCTTCATGAGATTGTACATAGTCCGTTCATCACCGATGATAGCCGCAAGCATGGCAATCTTTTCACGCAATTCTGCTTCTTCTTCCTGCAAGACAACCACGTCTGTATTGGTCAAACGGTAAAGTTGTAAGGTCACGATGGCTTCTGCCTGCTCCTCAGTAAACTCATAGCTGATCTTGAGGTTTTCCTTAGCGTCAGCCTTGTTCTCAGAAGCACGGATAAGGGCAATGACTTCGTCCAAAATCGAAATCACGCGAATCAAACCTTCAACGATATGCAGACGTTTCTCAGCCTTTTCCTTGTCAAAGCGGGAACGTGCTAGAATCACTTCACGACGGTGGGCGATGTAGCTAGATAAGATTGGAATAATCCCAACCTGACGAGGGGTGAAATTGTCAATCGCCACCATGTTAAAGTTGTAGTTGATTTGCAAGTCAGTATATTTGAAGAGATAGTTGAGTACAAGCTCGGTATTCGCGTCTTTTTTAAGTTCAATAGCGATACGAAGACCGTCACGGTCAGACTCATCACGAACCTCGGCAATCCCAGCTACCTTGTTATTGACACGAACATCATCGATTTTCTTGACTAGATTAGCCTTATTGATTTCATAAGGAATCTCAGTGATAACGATTTGTTCCTTACCGCCTTTTAGCTTTTCAATCTCCGTCTTAGAACGAACAACCACGCGCCCCTTCCCAGTTTCATAGGCTTTCTTGATTTCATCACGCCCTTGGATGATAGCTCCTGTAGGGAAGTCTGGCCCAGGCAAGAATTCCATGAGTTTGTCCACCTTGGCTGTTGGGTGGTCAATCATGTAAACCGTCGCATCAATAACCTCAGCCAAATTATGCGGTGGAATGTCTGTAGCGTAACCAGCCGAAATCCCAGTCGAACCATTGACCAAGAGGTTTGGAAAGGCTGCTGGCAAAACCGTCGGCTCTTTCTCGGTATCGTCAAAGTTCCAAGCAAAGGGAACTGTCTTCTTTTCGATATCTTGAAGAAGATAACCAGCAATCTCAGACAAACGAGCCTCGGTATAACGCATAGCCGCAGGCGGATCTCCGTCCATAGAACCGTTATTACCGTGCATTTCAACTAGAATCTCACGGTTTTTCCAGTCCTGAGACATACGAACCATGGCATCATAGATGGAAGAATCACCGTGTGGGTGAAAATTCCCCATGATGTTACCGACAGACTTGGCCGACTTACGGTAGCTCTTGTCAAAAGTATTGCCATCTTTATTCATTGAATAAAGAATACGACGCTGAACCGGCTTCAAGCCATCCCGAATGTCTGGCAAAGCCCGGTCTTGAATGATGTACTTGGAGTAGCGACCAAAGCGCTCTCCCATGATGTCCTCCAGGGACATGTTTTGAAT